>NZ_DAMAGB010000007.1:0-154511 GCF_031995485.1 Janthinobacterium sp. | reverse complement strand
CGCCCGGCTGCATGCTGTCCGACAAGCCCGTCGTGCCCTGCGAGCCGCCAGCTGGCGCGCCCCACAGCGGGCCGCCGGCACGCGGCAGGGCGACAAACATCAGCACCGACAATGGAAGCGCCAGCGCCAGCATGCGCGCCAGCAGGCGCAGGCGGATGGCCAGGCGCGGCTGTGCGGGACCGTATTGACATGACAGCAGCGCCGCCAGCAGCAGCGCCACGGTGGCCAGCATCCAGGCGGCGCTGGCGATGCCTTGCGCATGAAAGAAACTGGCCAGCAGCAGGAAAAAACTGATGAAGACCGCCACCATGGCATCGCGCCGGGTTCGCCTGTCCGGCGATATTTCCAGTGATTTGAGCGCCAGCAGCAGCGCCAGCATGGCCACGCCGGGATCGCGTCCCAGCAGCGTGCCGTAGCTGATATGCACGCCGGAAATGCCCAGCATGGCCAGCACCATCAGCAGGCCCCGGGGCGGCCGGCGCGCGCCACGCAGGGCGATGGCCGCGCGCCACAGCAGCAGCGTGGCCGCAGCGATCGACAGCCAGAGGGGGAAGTGCAGCGCATGCGGCGCCAGCGCCATGGCGACGGCCAGCAACAGCAGCAGGCTATCGGCCTGCTCGCGCGGCAGGGCGCGCCAGCGGCCCATCATGCGCTTGCCTCTGGCAAGCCGTGCAGTGCCAGCGCGCGCAGGCAGGCCATGCGTTGCGATGGCCCCAGTCCGGCGTGCACCTCTGTCCCGGGCAGGCGCAAACGGTACGGCAGTTGCTGGCGCTCGGCTTCCCATACCCAGGCGCACAGGCGCGACAGGCGTGCTTCCGTGCCGGATTGAGGCAAGGCGGCATAGTCGAGCAGCAAGCTGTGCTGGCCAGTGTCATCGCCCACGGGCGTGAAGTGCTTGCTGACCAGGTGTGCGCCATCGTGGCGGGCGATCTGGCGCCAGGCCAGCCGGTGCAGCGGATCGCCCGGTTGATAGGCGCGCACACCGGCCAGTTCCTGTTGCGGCTGCGCGCGCGCCGCCGCAGCCAGCGGCAGCGCAGGGGCCGGGCTTTCCGGTTGCGGATACACCAGCACCTGCGCTTCGGGCTGCCAGTGGCACCACGCGTGGAACAGGCCCAGCGGGAAGTTGCTCGACAGCCGCATGGCGGGCGCCGCCAGCCAGCCGCGCCGGTCCGCCTCGACGGCCAGCGTGATGGCCGCTTCGCCATGCGCGTCGACATCAACCCAGTGCAGCGACGCCGAAGCACCGGCGGCCAGCGCGATCGCATGGCGCGGCTGCGCGCTGCGGTTGATCAGGCGCAATTCAAAACATGCCGTGCCGCCGGCGGCCACCGGTTCGCCCGGCGTGGCGGCCAGGGCCAGGCCCGCCAGGTTGCGGCTGGCAAACAGCATGTCGGCGATCGCGCAGGCGGCGGCAAAACAGGTCAGCGCATGGCCCAGGCCCAGCTGGTAATTGACGGCGGCGATCCACAGCGCCAGCACCAGCGCGGCAAACGCCAGGCCCGCGCGTGACGGGCGGATATGCACGCGGTGCGCGCCCAGCCACGGCCGCGATGGAAACAACGGCAGCCGCATGCGCGTCAGACGGGTACGGCCAGCAACAATTGCTGCAGCAGCATGCGGCTGTCCTGCTCGCCCTGGCGTGCCCGCAGCCGGTGCGCGCAGACGGGCAGCAGCACGGCTTGCACATCGTCGGGCGTGACATGGTCGCGCCCGGCCAGCGCCGCCCAGGCGCGCGCCGCCTGCAACAGGGCCAGCGCGGCGCGCGGACTGAGGCCTTCGGCAAAATTGGCGCTGGTGCGCGTGGCGTGTACCAGCGCCAGCACGTAGTCGGCCAGGGCGCCGGACACGTGCTGCTGGCGCAGCGCCGCCTGCATCGCCAGCAGTTGCCCCGGCTGCAGCGCGGGCGAGAGCGTGCCCAGCATGGCGCGCCGGTCCGCGCCCAGCAGCAGCGCGCGTTCGGCGGCAGGCTCCGGATAGCCCAGCGTGATGCACATCAAAAAGCGGTCGAGCTGCGACTCGGGCAGCGGGAAGGTGCCGGACTGGTGCTGCGAGTTCTGCGTGGCGATCACGAAAAATGGCTGCGGCAGGGCATGCGTGACGCCGTCGAGCGTCACTTGCCGCTCCTCCATCGCCTCGAGCAGGCCGGACTGGGTCTTCGGCGTGGCGCGGTTGATCTCGTCGGCCAGCAGCACCTGGGTAAACAGGGGACCGGGATGGAACACGAAGCTGCCGCTGGCGCGGTCATACACGGACATGCCGGCCACGTCGGCTGGCAGCAGGTCGCTGGTAAATTGCTGGCGCTTCCATTGCAGACCCAGCGACATGGCCAGCGCATGGGCCAGGGTGGTCTTGCCCACGCCAGGCACATCCTCGATCAGCAGGTGGCCGCCGGCCAGCAGGCAGGCCAGCGCCTGGCGGATCTGCAGCTCCTTGCCGACGATCACCTCGCCGACCTGGCGCGCGGCCTGGTGTAGTGTGGAAAACATGCAGCCCCTGTCGTGGTTGTATGGATGACGAACGATTATTTAATTTACAATCGCCTGCGCCGGTCAAATCCTGCGCCAACCATGCCGCCCGCCGATGGCGCGTCCGTGGTAGATTATCAAGACCGAAGCAAGGCTACGCAGATCAGCCTGTGATTTTACTGTGTGAACAGAGACAAAGCGAACAAGTACAAGAATGAGCACAGCTATTTATACCCATCCCGATTGCCTGCGCCACGAAATGGGCGACTGGCATCCCGAATCGCCGGCGCGCCTGCAGGCCATCAGCGACCAGCTGATCCTGGCCCATATCAGCGACCTGGTCGAACACCGCGAGGGCGTGCCCGCGCAGCTGTCCGATATCGCGCGCAACCACAGCGCCACGGCCATCGGCCTGGTGCGCGACAACGTGCCGCCGGCCGGCGACTACTATCCGCTCGATGGTGACACCCTGCTCAATGCGCACAGCTACGAGGCGGCGCTGGCGGCGGCCGGTTCGGCCATTTCCGCTACCGACGCGGTGATCGACGGCGAGATATCGAATGCCTTCTGCGCGATCCGCCCGCCCGGCCACCATGCGCGTCCCAGCGAGCCGATGGGTTTCTGCCTGTTCAATAATATCGCCATCGCCGCCAAGCATGCGCTCGACGTGCGCGGCCTGCAGCGCGTGGCCATCGTCGACTTCGATGTGCATCATGGCAACGGCACGGCCGAATCGGTGGCGCACGACCCGCGCATCCTGATGGTCAGTTTTTTCCAGCACCCGTTCTATCCGTACAGCGATGTCGAGTCGTACACCGACACGCGCGTCAACGTGCCGGTGCCGGCGCGCTCGAAAGGCGACGTGGTGCGCCAGCTGGTGCTCGATCACTGGCTGCCGGCGCTGCACCGCCAGCGTCCGCAGATGCTGTTCATTTCGGCCGGCTTCGACGCCCACCGCGAAGACGACGTGGGCGGCATGGGCCTGGTCGAGGCGGACTACATGTGGCTGACGCAGCAGATGATGGCCGTCGCCAGCCAGTACGGCGAAGGGCGCATCGTCAGTTGCCTGGAAGGCGGCTACAATCTGTCGTCGCTGGGGCGCAGCGTGGCGGCCCATGTCAAGGCGCTGGCCGAACTCTAGAACAGCGGCAGGCGGGTACCCGAATTGAGATGGCGGTGCGTCTGGAAGTCGTGCGCATCGCCGGCCATGAAATCGCGCCACGCCCGGGTATAGACGGCGGCCGATTTGCCGGCATCGAAACTGTCCAGGTGCAGCATGTCGCGGTGGTGCTTGATTTCATTGACCAGGTGATCGTACAGCGCCTGCAGGCCTGCCGTATCGGCGCTCTGGCGTTTCAGGCGCTCTTCCAGTTTTGCGACAGATAATGACGCTGGCCGGCCGGTGTCTTCCCTCATCATGCTGCTCATTTGGTTTGCGCCAGTACGGCAATAAAATTGCTTAATTGTAACATTTTCAATTTATTTAAGAATCGGTATCAAAACACATGGTTACAGGGTTTGCAGCGCCTGTTCCGGCACCGGCTCGTCACCGGCATAACTGATGGTCAGCAGGGTGTCGTCATTCCAGCTGTTGTCGTGCAGCGGCGGCAGGTAGCGGCTGCGGTCGTCCGTCAGCGGCAGGCGCGCGCTGCGCTCGCCCGACTGGGCCAGCACGCCGGCCAGCGTGCGCGTGCCCGGATAGGGCACATTGATCATGGCCGAATGGCAGGGGCCGCCGGCCAGCTTGAACAGATTGCGCCGCATGAAGGGCAGCGCGTCCTGTTCCACCGCCCAGCGGATTTCGCATTCCAGGCGCAGGTCCCCCAGGCGGCGCACATTCGGCGGCAGGCCGGGCGTGACGATGCTGGGACGCCAGCGCACGGTGCTGCGTTTCTTGTTGCTGATCAGGTCGGCATTCGCGTCGAACGCCGTCTTGTCGCGCGCCAGCGTAAAGGTGCCGTCGGCGGCCAGCGGGATGGCGATCGACAGATTGTCCGCTTCCAGGCGCAAGGTGGCGCCCGCCATCGAGGTGGCCGGCGTGGCGGCCAGCAGCCGGAAGCGCAGCGGCGCCGCTGGCGCCAGGCGCTGGTGGTCGGCGTAGGCATCGAGGCCCTTGAGCATGGTGCGGTAGGGCAGGAGGTCCGGATCGCGCGTGCCGTGCACGTCGACCGCCAGCGCTACCGGCTCGCCGGCGCTCTCGCTGGAACTCCCGGCAGGCGCGCCGGCGTCCTGCGCCAGCGCCGGTGTCAGGCAGGATGCAGACAGGGCCAGCAGGGCAAGGTTGGCAAGGCGGGCAGGTAGCATGGGTGCGAGCTCAGGAAGGACGAAAGGGCGGATGGTAGCACCGTGGTTGGTGTCACATTATCACCAATTGTTTCGTTTCCCCCCATCGGGCTGGCGCAGGCGCCATAAAACGGGACGCCGCACCGCCAACCACGTAAAATAGCGGATTGACTGAACGATTTTGAAGGCAAGAGCATGGCGATACAATGGTACCCGGGACATATGAACGCGGCCCGCAAGAAAGCGGCCGAAACCATGGAAAACACCGATCTGGTGATTGAAGTGGTCGATGCGCGCCTGCCGGCAGCCAGCTGCAATCCCATGGTGGATGAGCTGCGCCTGTTCCGCCAGCGGCCCTGCCTGAAGATCCTCAACAAGACCGACCTGGCCGATCCGGCCGCCACTAGCGCCTGGGTGGCCTACTTCAACGCCCAGGAAGGCGTGACCGCGTATGCGATGACGACCAAGAAACCGGGCGACGTGGCGCGCATCCCGGAACTGGCCAAGTCGCTGGCGCCGCACCGCGGCGTGCCGACCAAGCCGCTGCGCATCATGATCATGGGCATCCCCAACGTGGGCAAGTCGACCCTGATGAATGCGCTGCTGAAAAAGCGCGTGGCCAAGGTGGGCGACGAGCCGGCCGTGACGAAAATGCAGCAGAAGCTGTACCTGGACAAGAACACCATCCTGGTCGACACGCCCGGCATGCTGTGGCCGAAGATCGCCATCCCCAGCGACGGCCTGATGCTGGCGGCCAGCCATGCGATCGGCTCGAACGCGCTGATCGAGGAAGAAGTGGCCGTGTTCCTGGCCGAGGAATTGCTCAAGCGCTATCCGGACCTGCTGGCCGCGCGCTATGGCACCAAGACCGGTGAAGTGGACGCCATCGGCGTGGTCGAAGGCATTGCCGCCAAGCGCGGCTTCCGCATCAAGGGCGGCGACTACGATTTCGAAAAGGCCTCGCACACGCTGCTGCTGGACTACCGCAGCGGCGTCCTGGGACGCATCTCGCTGGAAACGCCGGACACGCGCGCCGCACTGCTGGCCCAGCATGCGGCCGAGATGGCGGAAAAAGCGGCAAAGGCCGCGGAGATTGCAGCCGAGAAGGCAAGGAATGCGTCGCGGGGCAAGCGCGGCACGTAAAGCTTTCCGATGACATGCCGGCGGCGCCGCGAGCAGGTCATGCCGCCGCGTTTTTCAGGCTGCTGCGGTGCCGAAACGGAAACTGCTCACCGCCAGCGCGCCGAAAAAATCATCCTCGTGATACACCACCTGCGCCACCTCCTGCTCGGCCGCGCCCAGCGCCACCATCAGCGGCAGCAGATGGTCCTCCTGCGGGTGGGCCTGGCGTGCGCCGGGGGCGCGGTCCCACGCCAGCAGCTGCGCCAGCCGTTCGGCCGGCGGCAGCGCCATGGCCTGGCGCAGCCACGCGTCGAACTGGTGCGAGGCGACGGCGCCCGGCTGGCCGAACTGGCGCAGGTTATGGTAGCTCAGGCCGCTTCCCAGTATCAGCACGCCCTGCCGGCGCAGGCTGGCCAGCGCGCGCCCCACTTCGACGTGGGTCAGCGCATCGTAGCCGTGTTTCAGCGACAGCTGCACCAGCGGCATGTCGGCCTCGGGGTAGATCGGGAACAGGGCGCTGAAGGTGCCGTGATCGAACCCTCGTTCATGGTCGAGGCGGGCAGGGTGGCCGGCCGCGTCGAGCAGCGACTTGACCTGTGCGGCCAGTTCCGGCGCGCCCGGCGCCGGATACTGGATCTGGTAGGTATGCGGCGGAAAACCCGAGTAATCATAGATCATGCCGGGGCGCGGGCTGGCCGAGACCAGGAACTGCGGTCCTTCCCAGTGCGCCGTCACCACCAGCACCGCTTTCGGCCGAGCGCCGATCTGGCGCGGAATATCCTGCAGCGACGCTTCCAGCACATCGTAGCGCCCGCCGAACTGGTCCTTCATGAACGGCCACGGACCGCCGCCGTGCGACAGGAAATAGGTAGGGAAAATGGTGCTGGACATGGCGGCTCCGATGGTCGATGGCTGGAATGATCCTACTATAGTCATGCTCCATGCGTTGATCAAGACGGCAAATATTGATATATCATTTCCATCTGGTTGATGATGACGGGATGCAGATGGATACCTTGCGCAGCATGCGCGTGTTTCGCGCGGTGGTGGAACTGGACAGTTTCGTGCGCGCCAGCGAGCGCCTGGGCCTGTCGCCGGCCATGGTCAGCAAGCACGTGATGCACCTGGAGCGCCATCTCGATGCGCGCCTGCTGAACCGCAGCAGCCGCCATCTGAGCCTGACCGAAATCGGCAAGGTGTATTTCGAGCAGTGCCGCGACATGCTCGACAATCTCGACGAAGTGGAAGCAACGGTAGGCCGCACGACCGTGGTGCCGCGCGGCATGCTGCGCCTGAGCGCGCCGGTCTGGTTCGCCAATCCCATCTTCACGCGCACGCTGGCTGCCTACCGCGCGCGCTTTCCGGACGTGACCTTCGATATCGACCTGAGCGGGCGCGTGGTCAACCTGGTCGAGGAAGGTTTCGACCTGGCCCTGCGCGTGAGCGAGGCGCCGGCGCCGGCCCTGATCGCGCGGCCCGTCGGCAGCGTCGCGTTTTACCTGGTGGCGTCGCCCGCCTACCTGGCCCGGGCCGGCGTGCCGCGCCAGCCGCAGGAACTGGCCGTGCACGCCTTGATCAGCTATTCGCTGATGGCGGCCGGCAACGAACTGCGTTTTGACGGGCCGGGCGGCGGCGAGACGGTCCGCTACCAGCCCGTCTTGCAAAGCAATAACGAAAGCCTGCTGCACGCGGCCGCGCTCGACGCCATGGGCATCGCGCTGCTGCCGTCGTGGCAGGCCGACGACGATCTGGCGGCCGGGCGTCTGGTGCGCTTGTTCGACAGCTATCAGCTGGTCAGCGGCAAGGTGTACGCCGTCTATGCCAGCCGCCGCTACCTGTCCCCGAAAGTACGCACTTTTATCGATTTCCTGGCCGGCGAAGGGCGCCTGGGCGGCAACGTGCCCTGAGCCGGCCCTGCCACTGTTTGCCATGCCCTGCGCCCTGCGTATAATGGGCCGCCTTTGTTGCCCGTTCGCAATGCACCTATCAAGCCTGCCGCCATGATGCCTGCCCCTTCCGCCCTGACGATCGCCACGCGCACGGTGCTGCTGTGCGCGCTCGCGTTGCCGGCGCTGGCGCAGGAAGCGGCCGCGCCGGCCGCCGCCGTCGCCTCGGGCGAAGTGTCGCTTGAGGTGGGCCAGGCAGGACAGCGCAGCGGGCGCGCCAGCGTGGCGCGCGACCAGGATGGCCTGTCGCTCGATGCCGCCTACGACGTGCAGCGCAACGGCAATTACCGCGACGGCAGCGTGTTTCTCGAACATGCCGCCAGCCTGGGCGCGGAATGGAAATCGCGGCAGGGCCGCTTCGGCTTCAGCGCCGACGACATCGAGCAGGAGACGCGCTACCCGGCCCCCGCCAGCGCATTTGCCTATGTGCTGTCGGCCTGGCCCGACGACCGCTATCGCTACAATGTGCGGCGCGCCAGCGGCTTCGTGCAGCGCTACCTGGGCAATGTGGAGCTGGGCGTGGAGGCGTCCCTGCGCGAAAAGCGGGCCACCGCCACCTATGTGGGCGAGGCGGGCAATGACGTGTCCTCGTACCGCAGCCGCCAGGTCCAGCTGGCGCCGCGCCTGCGCCATTACAGCAAGCTGGGCACGGTCGGCACCGATACCGAACTGGGCATCGACCTGATGCAGTGGCAGCGCACCACGGCCCGCTCGACCGAAGACAGCGACCCGGGCAGCGACCTGACCCGCCGCCAGCATGCGCGCGCCCTGCTGCTGCGCGAAGAACTGGCCTTCGGCGGCGTGCATGCGCCGCGCGTGCTGGTCGGCCTGCGGCGCGAACAGTTCCACCTCGACCCGTCCGACTTGCCGCTTGGCGGCAGCAACTGGGAGCGGCAGCGCGCGTGGGACCTGCAGGGCAGCTTCTTGCTGCGCCCCGATCTCAGCATGTACGCCAAGACGGCGCGCAAATACCGCATCGACGACGATGGCTATACCAGCGCCGGCTACCGGCCGCTGGCGGGCCAGCTGCGCTATGAACGCGAGCTAGGCCTGACCTGGAGCGACGCACGCAATACGCGCGGCGCCTCGCTGCGCCTGTTCAGCGAGCGCCTGGTGACGCAGATCGTGTTCGACCAGAGCGTGCTGGCGCTGAACCAGCAGGGTTTTGCCGGCAACCTGGAACCGGCGCGGCGCGATGGCGTGGCGCTCGAGGGCAACCTGACGCTGTCGCCAGCCTGGCGCATCGACGGCCAGCTGCAGCAGGCGCACGCCCGCTATGACGATTATCCGTACGACGGCGCCGATATCGCGCTGGTGCCCAGGACGCTGGCGGCGGCGCGCCTGTACTGGACGCCGCCCGGCAACAGCAGCTTCGACATGGGCGTGCAGTGGCTGCGCGCGCTACGCTACGGCAACGATTTCGACAACAGCTGCCTGGCGCGCACGCCGGCCTTTGCCACCATCGACAGCCACTATGCCTACAAGGCGGGCCGCTGGCAGCTGGAACTGTCGGGCAGCAACCTGGCCAACCGCCGCCATTACGGCGATGCGCCGGCCTGCCGCTCCAGCATTTACCAGAACGACACGCGCCAGCTGCGCCTGTCGGCGCGCTACCGGTTCTGACGGCTGTCCTTGCCTGCCGCTTAAGAGCGGCTTAATCGCCGCGGCGGCGCTGGCCTGAAACGGCCTTTTTAAAACAGGGCCTCCATGCAAGTGCGCAAAAAATGGTAATCTCGCTCTGTTTTCGACCATACCGATGAAGGATTTGACCATGCGTTTTCTGCGTTCCCTGCTGCGCCCCCTGCTTGCCGCCACCTTCCTGATCGCCGCGTCCGGCGGTGCCATGGCGGCCGATACGGGCTTTACCACGCTGGCCACGCCGCAGCGCGCCGACACCGGCAAGAAAGTGGAAGTGGTCGAGTTCTTCATGTACTCGTGCCCGCACTGCTACGCGCTCGATCCGCTGATGCATGACTGGGTCAAGAAGCAGGGCGACAAGATCGCCTTCCGCCGCGTGCACCTGGCGTTCTCCGGCCCGAAAGACCCGCAGGCGCATGCCTACGCCACGCTGGAAACCATGGGCCAGCTGGACCAGTACCATGACAAGATCTTCCGCGCCATCCACGTCGAGCGCAACCGCCTGATGACCGATGGCGCCATCCTCGACCTGCTGGTCAAGAACGGCATGGACAAGACCAAGTACCTCGACATGTTCAACTCCTTCGGCATCCAGGCCAAGCTGAAACGCAACGAGCAGCTGATCGCCGCCGCCAAGATCGACAGCGCGCCGACCATCGTCATCGACGGCCGCTTCGTGACCTCGCCGGCGCAGCTGTCGCGTCCGGGCCAGAGCGAACGCCAGACCCAGGAGGCGACCCTGCGCGTGATGGATGAACTGGTGGCGCGCGTGCAGAAAGAGCGCGGTGGCGCACCTGCGCCAGCGCCGGCGAAGAAATAAAGGAAGATCGTGAAAAAGCTGCCCTGGATCTTGTGCGCCGTGGCCCTGGCGCTGGTCGCCTGGCTGGCGCTGGCCGCCGTCAATGTGGAAGCCCGGCGCAACGCGCTGGCCGCCAAGGCCTGCGCCGCAGCCGATGCCCAGTGCATGGCGTCGGCGCAGAAGCGCGAGCACTGGTGGCAGCATCTGGCGTATGCGATGACGCATGTGCGTTCCTGATGCGTCGAGGGTGTGTCGGATTACGCTGCGCTAATCCGACCTGCGGAGGTGCCGGGTAGCTCGGATTGGCGCCATGCGCGCAATCCGACAAGCCCCCACGTTTTTCCACGGATGCAGGTCTGACGTAGGTCGGGTTAGCGCGGTGCGCGTAACCCGACAACCATCACCACAGCCCCACGGCCCGCCCCGCGCGGGCTTTTTCATATCGAGGAGCAAACATGAAAGAAGTGATCCTGATCACCGGCAGCAGCCGCGGCATCGGTGCGGCGACGGCGCTGCTGGCCGCGCGCCATGGCTATGCCGTGTGCATCAACTATCTGCGCGACGCGCAAGCAGCAGAGGCGTTGTGCGCGCAGATACGCGCCGCAGGGGGCGAGGCAATTGCGGTGCAGGCCGATGTGGGCGACGAGGCCGATGTGGCGCGGCTGTTTCGCGAAGTCGATGCACGCCTCGGCACGCTGACGGCGCTGGTCAACAATGTGGGCGTGCTGGAACAGAAATGCCGGCTGACGGAGATTTCGGCCGCGCGCCTGGAGCGCGTGCTGCGCACCAATGTGATCAGCTATTTTTTGTGCTGCCAGCAGGCCGTGCGGCGCATGTCGAGCGCCACCGGCGGGCAGGGCGGGCGCATCGTCAATGTATCGTCGGTGGCGGCGCGGCGCGGTTCGGCCAACGAGTATGTCGATTACGCGGCTTCGAAAGGCGCGGTCGACACCTTGACCATCGGGCTGGCGAAAGAGGTGGCCAATGAGGGCATCCGCGTCAACTGCGTGCGCCCCGGCCTGATTTATACGGAAATCCACGCCTCGGGCGGCGAACCGGAACGGGTGGCGCGGCTGGAGTCCATCGTGCCGATGCAGCGCGGCGGAAGGCCTGAAGAAATCGCCGACGCCATCCTGTATCTGCTGGGACCGGGATCGTCGTACGCGACCGGCACCTTTCTCGACATCTCGGGCGGCCTGTAAACGTCAGGCCTTGTGCGGTGCCGAAGCTGGCGGTGCGGCCGGCACAGCTGCAGCGGCCGGCGCCGAATGCGGCGTGATCACCACGGTGCAGGTGGTGCCGGCCACCAGCACCTGACTGGCCGGCAGCTGGTCGATATGGATGCGCACGGGCACGCGCTGGGCCAGGCGTACCCAGTTGAAGGTGGGGTTGACGTCGGCCAGCAGCTCGCGGCCGGTGGCGGCGTCGCGGTCGGTAATGCCGCGCGCGATGCTCTCGATATGGCCGTGCAGCGTGCCGCCGCTCATCAAATTCATCTCCGCCTTGTCGTCCTGCGCCAGCATGGCCAGCTTGGTCTCTTCAAAGTATCCCACCACATAGTACGAGGCGCTGTCGATCACGGCCAGCTTCGGCGCGCCGACGGCGGCAAAATCCCCGGTATGCACGTTCAGGTTGGTGACAAAGCCATCGACGGGCGCGCGCACGGTGGTGCGTTCCAAATTTAATTGCGCCAGCGTGCGGGCGGCCACGGCGGCCTGCACCTGCGAGGTGGCCGAACTGGCGGCAAAGGCCGCCGTTTCACGGCTCTCGGTCGAGATGATGCTCGCGTCCAGGCCGGCGCGGCGCTGCGCTTCCTTGCCGCGGCGGCCCTGCTCCGTGCGCTGCGCGGCCAGGGTGGCGTCGGCCTGCGCCAAGGCGCTCGCATAGCGCTCCTTGTCGACCACGAACAGCACGTCGCCCTTGTGCACCAGCTGGTTGTCGCGCACCAGCACCTGCGTGACGGTGCCGGCCACGTCGGCGCTGATATTGATCACGTCGGCCTTGATGCGGCCGTCGCGCGTCCACGGCGACGCCATGTAGCGGTCCCAGACGGTCTTGCCGATCCAGAGCGCGGCGGCCAGGAGCAGCAGCGTGATTGCATAGCGGGTCAGTTTGGTTACCATCGCGGTACCCCTTCCTTGATCAGGTTGAACGGTTTTTTTATTTGTAGAGCGATAAGGACAGCGCGCCGAAGATGGCGACGAAAATGCACAGCCGCGCCAGCGACGGATGCCACACCATGCGGTACACGCCGAGCCAGCCGAACACGCGGTCGAGCACCGTTTGCAGCGCGATGCTGAGGATAAACAGGGGCAGCAGGGTGGGCAGCAATACCCCGAACAGGGCGAATTCACGCGGCATGGGAGTCTCCGGCGACGGGCGCCATATGGTCAAGTAACGAGGTGTACAGCGAATGCAGGTCGGCCAGCGCCGTTTGCAGCCGCACCGAGCGCTCGGCGCCGGCGCCGCGTTGCGCTTCGCGCACGCAGACGCCGGCCTGCAAGGTGGCGGCAATCGCCGCCTGCAGATCCACGTCCCGGCGCGTGCGCAGCCAGGCGGCGATGCCGGCCACGCAGCGGTCCAGCGCCCTGGTGGCGTCGCCCGGCGCTTTCGAGGTGGCGACCAGTTCGCGCACTTCGATCACCGAGTGGCCGATTTCCAGCAAGGTCAAGGCCTGGCGCACCACGGCGCGCGCTTCTTCGCCCGGCGCCGGACCGGCCGCCGCATTGAGCTGGCTGAGCAGGTCGCGCATGCGGTTGTCGTAGCGGTGCTTGTTGTGCTCGCCGCGCGACAGGCGCGCGGTGCAGGCGCGCAGCGTTTCGCGCCACAGGGCCGGCCCCACATGGTCCTTGTGGCCCATGGTGTGCTCGGGCAGGATCACGGCAAACACCACGCCGGCCAGCATCAGGCCGACGATCAGCGCCATGCCGGTATTGAGAAACGCGGCGCCGTCGATGTGCATCAGATTGGTCGGCGCCATCTGCGTGATAAAGGTGCCCACGCCCAGGCCGATGCCCAGCTTGGCCGGGTTGCTCATCAAGTACAGGCCGACCGCCAGGAACGGCGCAAAACTCAGCACCAGCATGGGAAAGCCGTCGCCATGCACCAGCACGAAATACACGCACACCAAGGAGAGCGGCATGGCGATCAGGAAGCCCGTCAGCACCTGGCGGATCATCGCGATCGGGCGCGGCACCGACGAGGCCAGCGCGCAGAATACGGCCGCCATCAGCATCGCCGTGCTGGCGTAGGGCCAGGCCAGGAAGTACGCGCCCAGCGCCAGCAGCGCCAGGCTGATGGCGGCGCGCGCGCCGCTGGCGATCACCAGCGCCGGCGGCGTCTTCGGCGCATAGGCCTGCGGCGCGCTCACGTCGAGCGGCGTGTCGTGCGCCAGGCTGAAATACACTTCGTGAAAGCGGCTCATGTCGCGCGCAAAGCGCTCCAGCAGTTCGCACACCGTGTCGAAATCGATGCGCTGCGCGTGGGCGACGGCCGCTTCGTCGATCCGCACGCGCGCCTGCGCCAGCGCCGCCTGCAGGTGCAGCTGCATGGTGTCGAGCGAGTCCTGCGAGGGCCGCGCATGCAGCGCTTCGGCGATGATGTCGAACAGCGGCGCGCAGGCGCCCACCACCTGGGTTTCGCCATCGCGCTGCAGCCGCTCGAACAGGCGGTGAAACGTGTAGAAGGTGGTCAGCGCCGTCATGAAGGTGCTGTTGAAAGCGTGCAGCTTGCGGTTCTGTGCGCGCACATGGCTGACCGCGTCGCTCACTTCAAACAGGGCCGCCGAGCGGCCCAGTTCCAGCGCCGCCACGTCGGCCGCAAAGCGCAGGTGCGTCACTTCCACCTCGGAAGCCGACAGTTTTTGCTGCAGCACGTCTTCGCAGAAGGCGAGGAATCTGGCGTAGCGCGCTTCGACCGCGCGCATCACCTGCGTGCCCTGGTGGCGCGGCAGCAGCACGCTGGACACGACCGCCGAGCAGATGATGCCCAGGCTCACTTCGGCCACGCGCGTGACGGCCAGCGAGAACACCTGCATCGGCTGCTCGATGGCCGGCAGCACGATCATGCAGGCGGTATAGCCGGACAGCACATACACATACGACTGGGCATTGCGGTACAGCGCCGCGCCGCTGGTGCACAGTCCCACCCACAGCGCCAGGCCGGCAAACAGCAGCACCGGCTGCTGCGGGAAAAAACCGATCAGGCACAGCGCGGCGGTGCAGCCGAGCAGGGTGCCGCACAGGCGGTAAAAGCTTTTTTCGAGCACCATGCCGCTGCTGGGCAGGGCCAGGATAATGGTGGTGGTCATCGCCGTGCTGGGCGAATCGAGGCCCAGGCGATACGCCAGCCACAGGGCGCAGAACGAGGCCGTCAGGGTCTTGGCGACATAGATCCAGCGTTCGCCTTCCGTCACGCGCCAGTCCTGCAGCGCATGCGCCAGCCAGCGTGCGGCCCTGGGCAGGGGGCCTGTTGGTAAAGGGGCTGTGGCTGGCGTCATCGATAAAGGAATCTCAGGTCGGGTGGTTGATATTGTTCAGGTTGCGCAACTGGCGCACGTACAGCTTGTCGAGCACTTGCAGCTCTTCTTCGGTAAAGCCTTCATACAGCGTCGAGGTTTCGGCGTAGACGTCCGGCAGCGCCGTTTCGATCAGCGCGCGGCCCTTGTCGGTCAGCGAAATCATCACCGAGCGGCGGTCGCCGGGGCGCGTGCCGCGGTGGATCAGTTCGCGCGCTTCGAGGTCGTTGCACACGCGCGTCAGGTTGGCCGGCTTTTCATGGCAGGCCATGCCCAGCACGGCGGCGCTCGAGGTTTCGTCCTCGGTGCCATACAGCACGGCCAGCACCATGTAGCTGGCGTCGACCAGGTCGTGTTTTCTCAAAGCCGCATTGGTCAGATCCTTCATGCCTTTCTGGATGTGATACGTCATGCGCAGCAAACGCATCAATTCCAGCGGGAACGCCGGCATGCGCGTGCGGATGTTTTGCAGCCGCTTCGAGGTCGCATCAAAAGCTGTCATGTCGTGATCCTTTGCAGTGAATAAAGCGCTGATTGTAGCGTGTCGGGTTGCGGCAAAGCGAATCTTGATGCTGATGCCGCCGGCTTACATTCCGCCTCCCAGTGCATTCATCAAGGAAACGTACAGATCGAGTTCGCTGGCCCCATTCTGCGCCTGCTGCTGCTGTTCCGCCAGCAGCGCCACTTGCGTGTTGAGCATGTTGATGGCGTCGCTCATGCCGGCCTTGTAGGCCTGCTCGGCCAGGTCGCGCGCGCGCTGGGCGGTGGCCAGCGCCTGTTGCGTCAGCTGGTGCTGTTTCCGCAGCGACTGCACGCGGGCGACGGCATTGGCCACGTCCGACATGGCGTTGATAACGGTGGCGTTGTACTGCTCGACGGCGCCGTCATACACGGCCGTCTGGTTGCCCAGTTGGGCGCGCAGCCGGGCGCCGGCAAAGATCGGCAGGCTCAGCGCCGGCGAGGCGCCGCGCACCTGCGAATTGGCGTCCAGGAAATGGCTGAAGCCGAAGGCCTGGAAACCGGCAAACGCCACCAGGTTCACGTTCGGGTAAAACTCGGCCTTGGCCGCATCGATGCGGCGCGCCGCCGCTTCCACGCGCCAGCGCTGGGCGGCGATGTCGGGACGGCGGCCGATCAGGTCGGCCGGCAGCGCCGCCGGGATCGCCAGTGGGCGATCGAGGCGCAGCACCGGGCGCGTCAAGGCGCTGCCCGCCGACGGGCCCTTGCCCGACAGGGCAGCGAGCTGGTTGCGCAGCAGCGCCACGGCTTCGCTGGCCTGCTCCAGCTGGCGCCGGCCGGCCGGCAGGGTGGTTTCGATCTGCGCCACGTCCACTTCGGTGCCGATGCCGGCCTGCCGGCGTTTCTGCGTGATGTCGAGGATGCGCGCGCGCTGCGCCAGGCTCTCTTTGATCACGTCCTGCAGCGTAAATTCATACGACAGCTGGATGTAGGTGCGCACCAGCGCCGTTTCCAAAGCCAGGCGCGCCATCTGCGATTCGGCCGACGCCATCTGCACGTCGCCCAGCGCGGCGGCCAGCGCTTCGCGGTTGCGGCCCCACAGATCGAGGTCGTACGAGGCGCTGACGGTGGCCTGGTTGCGCCAGGCGTAATTGCCGGCCAGCGGCGCGGGCGTGCTGCCATGCTGCGAATACAGTTCGCGGTTGATCGAGACATTGGCGTCCGCCTGCGGGCGGGTCCTGTCTTCGGCCGCGCCGGCCAGCGCTTCGGCCTGGCGCACGCGCGCCTGCGCGCCGCGCAGGGTAGGGCTGTCGGCCAGCGCCTGCTCCATCAGGCGGTCCAGTTGCGGGTCCTGCAGCGCTTGCCACCACTGCGCGCGCGGCCAGTCGATCGGCGTGCTGCCGGCGTCGGCCGCCTTGCCGCCGTCGAGCGCGTGCGCGTCCGCCAGTGCCGATTGCGGCGCGATATGGCCCATGTCGGCGCAAGCGCTCAAGGCAAGGGCCAGGCTGGCGGCCAGCAAACGACGGTGCAGGGACATGTATCGGCTCCAGGAAATATTCGGGGGAAAACTGCGGTTAAAAGCGTCAACGCCGCGGTGAGCGCCGGGAGTGGCCCGGTGGCTGCGCCGCAACGGAGGTGTTGCTGAACCGGCTGGCCGGTTTTATTTGACGACGTGGTGACGGGTTTGCGCGATATCGAAATCGGCTTCCGTCTGCGGGATCTGGCCAGCCTTGCGGGCGGCGTAGAACTCGGCCATGACCTGCTCGCGCGTCACGGTGCTGGCGGCGGCGGGGGCAGGGGTTTTCGGATAGTCGGCTTCGCTGGTGGCGATTTCGCCGGCGTTGCGGGCACGGATATATTCGGCCGTCACATCGGCACGCGTGAGCTGCGTGCCGTTGGCTGGCGCCGCGCTCTGGGCAAAGGCCGAGGTGGCGGTGGCCAGGACAAACAATGCTGCAATAACTGATTTGGCTTGCATGATAGGACTCCAATGGGCTATGGCTGGGTGGATGGGCCGGATCGCCACGTACCGGTCGGCTCGGAGAGAAGGCGCGGTTGGCGCTGTTTCTGCCGATAAAACATGTTTCTGGATCAGAAGCGTGCTTACTTGAAACGAACTATATCAATGAATAGTACATTTGTGAAGTATTTATTTGAATAAATGTGTAACGGATTGTGCGTTGCCGCATGTTTCCCTATGAGACGCTCGGTTACATTGCTGGATAGCCGTGCGACATTTTCGCCACGGGCGGAGTAGGATAATATTTTATCAATAGGAGAACACCATGAGCGCAAGCAGCCTCGATCCAGACAACCTGCCCGGCCTGCCGGACCGCGTACTTGGCACCGGCCACGGCAAGGGCGCCCTGGGACCCAGCGACAATTCGGACAGCGGCAGCGACGTGCAGGGCATCCCCGGCCAGGACCAGGAAAGCCTCGACAGCGACAGCGATGCGGCCGGCACCGGCGAGCGGGCCGGTGTCGAACCGGAGAACGCTTCGCCTGACGGCGGCGATATCGGCGTCGACCATGTGGAACGCATGGTGCCGGACCGCGCCGACGGCGATATCGAAGGCGAAACGGATGACGACGAGGAAGCCGCGCGCTAGTTCCTCTGCTGCCCTCGTTGTAGAATGCTGAACTGGGCCAGCCGGCCCGGCGCAGCACACACTCCAGGATGCACAAGCAGATGACGCAGGATAAGCAAAAAACCTTGATGTCGATGTACCGCGAGACGCGGCCGCGCGAGTTCGTGGGCGAAAAAAGCACCACCAATCATCTGGCGTGGAGCTTGCTCGTGCTGCTGTGCGCACTGGCGTTCTGGCTGGTACTGGCGCTGGCAGCGGCGGAAAACCAGCGCTATGCGCTGCAGACCGGGGTGTGCCAGGACCACGTGTTTCCCACCGAACTCGATACGGCCTGCCTGAAACAGGTCAGGTCGCGCGAGCACTGGTGGCAGCATGTGGGGCACGCGCTGGTGAATCTGGGTAGCTGAATATCCAAGCGTTTGTGGTGGTGTCGGATTACGCCCTGCGGGCTAATCCGACCTACACAGCGTCGGTGTCATAAAACGTAGGTCGGGTTAGCGCGCAGCGCGTAACCCGACAACATTGTTGGCCGCGACGGTGGTGGTGTCGGATTACGCTACGCTAATCCGACCTGCGCGACCTGGCCGATCACTTTTCCTGCCTTACCTGGCCCGCGACGGCCCTTCCCACAAATTGATATGCCCTTCGCGCGCCTGCTCGTCGATGGCGCGCAGCTCTTCGCCTGTAAAACCGAGCTGCTGCAGCGCCGCCACGTTTTCGCGGATCTGCGCGCTGCTGCTGGCGCCGATCAGGGTCGAGGTGACGCGCGGATCGCGCAGCACCCAGGCCAGCGCCATCTGCGCCAGTGTCTGGCCGCGCGCGGCGGCGATCTGGTTCAGGCCGCGCACGCGCGCCAGGTTTTCCGCACTCAGGTGTTCCTTGGTCATCGAGCCGCCACCGGGCCGGTTGATGCGCGCATCCTGCGGCACGCCATCGAGGTATTTGTCGCTCAGCAGGCCTTGCGCCAGCGCCGTAAACGTGATGCAGCCCATGCCTTCGTCTTCGAGCGTGTCGAGCAGGCCGTCGTCCTCGATCCAGCGATTGAGCATGTTGTACGACGGCTGGTGGATCAGGCACGGCACTTTCCAGTCGCGCAGCAGGGCGGCCGCTTCGGCCGTCTTTTGCGGCGAATACGAGGACAGTCCCACATACAGCGCCTTGCCCTGCTGCACGGCGGTGGCCAGCGCGCCCATGGTTTCCTCCAGCGGCGTATCGGCGTCGTAGCGGTGCGAATAGAAGATGTCGACATAGTCGAGACCCAGGCGCTTGAGGCTCTGGTCCAGGCTGGCCAGCACGTATTTGCGCGAACCGCCGCCCTGGCCGTAAGGACCTGGCCACATGTCCCAGCCGGCCTTGGTGGAAATGATCAGTTCATCGCGGTACGGCAGGAAGTCGTCGCGCAGCAGTTTGCCGAAATTGCTTTCCGCGCTGCCGTATGGCGGGCCGTAATTGTTGGCCAAATCGAAATGGGTAATGCCCAGGTCAAACGCGGTGCGCAGCATGTCGCGCTGCGCGGCGATAGGGGTGCTGTCGCCAAAGTTATGCCACAGGCCCAGCGACAGCAGCGGCAGTTTCAGCCCGCTGCGCCCGCACGTGCGGTACTGCATCTGTTCATAACGGTTCTCGGCGGCGTGATAGCTCATGTTGTCTCCTCATGTGATGAAGCGCTTATTCTCGCGCAAAACCGGCAAGCGTGCGCGGCGCTGCCGCGCCTTACAATGACATTTTTCCTGCCACGGAGCACGCGATGGAAGTCGAACTGAAACTCCTGCTTGAACCGCAGCATGTGGCGCGGCTGCGCGCCCATCCGCTGCTGGCGCAGTACGCGGCCGAAGCGCCCGTGCTGCTGTCGATGCACGACGTGTATGTCGACACGCCCGACCTGCAACTGTGCCGCCACCAGGCCGGCCTGCGCGTGCGCCAGGTCGGCGATGGCTGGGTGCAGACGCTCAAGGCAGGCGGCAGCGTGCGCGGCGGCCTGCACAGCCGCCACGAATGGGAAAGCGAGGTGGCGGGGCCGGTGCCGGAGCTCGATGCGCTCGACGCGCTGATCAAACGCAAGCAGCCGGTGCGCGCGCTGCTGCGCCAGTATGCGGTCCGGAACAATCTGCAGACCGTATTTACCACGCGCATCGAGCGCACCGCCTGGCAGCTGGCCACGCTGCAGGGAGGCCTGGTCGAATGCGTGCTGGACCAGGGCGTAATCGAGCACGGCAGCGCAGACAGCATGCGCAGCATTGCCATCAGCGAGATCGAGCTGGAACTCAAATCGGGCGACCCCGCCAGCCTGTTCGATATCGCGCTGGCGCTGCTGCAGGACGTGCCGCTGCAGGTGGGACAAATGAGCAAGGCGGAACGCGGCTATCGCCTGGCGGCAGGGCTGCCGGTAAAGGCCGTCAAGGCGCAGCCCTTGTCGCTGCACGGCAAGCTGACGGTGGAGCAGGGCTTCCAGGCCATCGCCGCCAATTGCCTGGAGCAGATCAGCGCCAACCAGGATGGCGTGGCCGGCGGCGAAGACGTGGAAAGCCTGCACCAGATGCGCGTGGGCTTGCGCCGCCTGCGCTCGGCGCTGTCGCTGTTCAAGTCGGTGCTGCAGTTGCCCGGGGATGTGCAGGCCGATCTGGACTGGCTGGTGGGCACGCTGGGCGCCGCGCGCGACTGGGACGTGCTGGCTGGCGACACGCTGGCGCCGTGCGAGGATAACGTGGATGCGGACATGCTGGCGCCATTGATCGAGGCCGCGCGTGACGAGGCAAGGGCTGCGCATGGCGACGCGGCAGCAGTCCTGGCCGATATCCGCTACACGCAGCTGATGCTGGAACTGCAGCGCTGGCTGCTGGCACGCGGCTGGCGCGACGGCAGCACGCCGCGCCAGCGCCGCGCGCTCGACAAGCCGCTGCAGCGCTTTGCCAGGCAGGCGCTGCGCCAGCGCCAGCGCCGGCTGCTCAGGCGCGGCCAGCGTCTGTTGCACGGCACGCCCGGCGAGCGCCACCAGGTGCGCATTGCCGCCAAAAAGGCGCGCTATGCCAGCGAATTTTTTGCCACGCTGTTCAGCGCCGGCAAGGTGAAGACGTATGTCGGGCGGCTGTCAAAACTGCAGGACGTGCTGGGCGTACTGAACGACCTGGAAGTGGCAGATGGCCTGCTGCAGTCGCTGGCCGACAGGCACGCGCCGGTGCAATCGCAGGCCGCTTTCGTGCGCGGCTACCTGGCGGCGCGCGCGCAGGACCGGCTCGGCGACGAGCGCGGCATGCGGCAGGCATGGCAGCGCTTCAAGGCCGCGCGCCTGCCGGCCTGACACGGTGCTTAATTGAGTTTGCTGTTCTGGCAGCCGGAGCTCGAACACTCGCGCACGCGGTCCTGCAGGAACTGCGCGCGCTTGATGGTGGTCGTGGTGGCGCAGTCCAGGTTCACATAGAAGCCGCTGCCATCCTTTTTCGAGCAGCTCTGGTTGCGCTCGCTGATCCACGACAGCTGGCCCGATTTCAGCGCCTGCTTGCCGTCGGCGTCGAGCCTGGCGGCCAGCTTCTTGTAGTTGGCGTTCAGCTCCTTGTCGGCTTCCTGGTACACCTTGTTCAGGCAGTACAGGCCGTCGAAATCGTTGCGCGGCGTATCGCAGGCGGAGTTGGCAAAGGCGGAACCGGAAGCACAGACGAGCAGGGCGAGGATCAGTTTTTTCATGGCTGTCTTTCAAAAAACGGCGTGGAAGGGAACGATGCTGCCGTATGGCAAGCTCTTGCGTATCGTATAACAGTCGCCGTTTTTGCCGTGCACGCTTGCACGCATATCTTCAATACGCCAGACTGCCCGGCACGATCACCTCGATCTGCGTTCCCGCTCCCGGCGCGCTGTCCACGCGCAGGCTGGCCTGGATGGTGGCGGCGCGCTCGCGCATGCCGACCAGGCCCCAGTGGCCAGGACGTTCGCCCGCCTGCGCCACATCGCCATCGAGGCCGCAGCCGTCGTCGCGCACGCGCAGCGTGAAGGCGTCCCTGCCGTAATCGAGTTCCAGCACGATCTGCGCCGCGCCCGCATAGCGCGAGGCATTGAACAGCGCTTCGCGCGCGATCGCATAGATTTCATCGTGCACGCACGGCTGCAGGCGCCGGCATTCGCCCGTGACCAGCACCGAAAAGCCGTGCGCGCGGTGTTCCGCCAGGCCCTTGCCGAACTGCTGCAGCGCCAGGCTCAGTTCGTCGGCCGGCGCCGAGGCGCGCAGGTCCATGATCTGGTCGCGCCCTTCGATCAGCAGCTGGTCGGCCAGGTTCAGCGTGCCGTCGAGCTGCGCGCGCTCGCGCGTGCCTTTGGGCAGCAGGTGCGCATGCGCGTGGAACGACAGGATCAGGCCCTGCACGCTTTGCAGCAAGGTGTCGTGCAGCGCGCGGGCGATGCGCGAGCGTTCGGCCAGGCGTTCCTGCAGCCGTTCCTGCAGGCGCGCATGCAGATTGCGCGTCAGGCGGCGGATGCGCAGCACGTACAGGCCATACAGCAGCAGGGCGCCAGCGGCCGCCAGCAGCAGCTTGAACCACGGCGTCTGCACAAAGGTGGGCGCGATCGCGATATCGAGCGCGGCGCCTTGCCGGTTCCAGACGCCATCCTCGTTGGCGGCCAGTACCTCGAAGCGGTAGCTGCCCGGTCCCAGGTTGGTGTAATACGCTTCGCGCCGGCCCACCGGTTCCTGCCAGCCGGCGTCCACCCCGGTGAGCCGGTAGCGCAGGCGCACGCGCTCCGGCATGGACAGGCTCAGCGCCGTAAAGCCGATCTGCAGATTGCGGCTGCCTTGCGGCAGGCGCAGCGGCCTGCCATCGCCGACCGCAGGCAGGGAAAAGCGCACGCCATCGGCCAGCAGCGCATGGATCTGCACGGGCGGCGGCAGCCGGTTGCGGCGAATGCGGGCGGGGTCCAGCATGGCGATGGTGGCGGCGGTGGAAAACCACAGCTGGCCGTCGGGCGCGGCGATCAGCGAGGGCAGGGGACGCAGCTGCGCGGCATGGCCCTGCAGGCCGTCGAGGGCGTCGAAGCGTTCGAATTCCACCACGCTTGACGTATCGCGCAGCCAGTCGGCCAGGGCGGCGGCATCGAGATGGTAGATGGCGTCCGCGCCATGCAGCCACAGGTCGCCGCCGGGCAGGCGCACGATGCCCGAGACGCCGCGAAACGCCTCGCCCTGCGCGCCGCGCAGCGCATGGAAGCGGCCGTCGCGGTATAGCGCCACGCCGTTCTCGCCGGTGGCCCACATGGCGCCATTGTCCGCATGCAGTTGCAGCAGGGCGCCCACCTGCAAGCCTTGCTTGCTGCCAAGCTGGCGCACGCTGCCCGTGCGCTGTCCCGCTTCGACCAGGCTGATCAGATTGTTCGCATGGCCCAGCCATACCGTGCCCTGCGCATCCATCGTCATGGTCATCGTCAGCACCGGCGGCAAGCCGGCCAGGCCGCCATCCCTGATCCACGCATTACCGGTGCGGCGAAACAGGCCGCCGCCCGAAAACGAGGCCCACAGGTCGCCGGCGCGGTCCTGCTGCAGCGCCTGCGGGTCCAGGCCGGTGACGCCCGGCGGCAGCGCCACGCGCGTAAAACTGCCGTCGACGGCGCGGTGGTGCAGGCCCAGTTCATTGCCCAGCCATAGCGTGCCGTCCGGCGCCCAGTGACTGGCCGCCAGATGCTGCTTCAACTCGGTTTTTTTCACGCCGGCAGCCGTAAAGCTGCGGATATCGCCCACATAGTCGCCGATCCACACATCGCCGTTCGGTCCCGGCAGCATGCCCGGATGGTCGAACGGTATTGACACCGGCAGGGTCTTCAGGCGGTTCGGGCGCAGGCGATCGAGACCGGTGGAGGTGCCGAACCACAGATTGCCTTCGCGGTCCTGGTAGGTCGATTGCGGCAACGCGCCGCTGAGCCCGTTCTGCAAGCTCAGCCGCTGTGCCGGCACCACGGGGCCGCCGGGCACGAATTTGCGCTCGATGCCATCGGGTGACAGCAGCCACATGGTGCCGTCGCGGTCAAAGCGCATGCCGGTACCGGTGGCGTCGGGTTTGATGGCGCTTCCGGGGTCGCTGGTGCGCACGCGATAGTAATTGTTCTGGTTGTCGACCGCCCAGATGGCGCCATCGGGCGCCTCGGCCATGCTGGTCAGCATGGTGCGCGGCCAGGCATGGGCAAAGCGCGCCTGGCCGGGCCGTCTGTAAAACACGCCGTACATGGTGCCCATCCACTGCGTGCCGTCGCGGCCGAACAGGATCTGGTATACGCGCCGGGTCGGCAATCCCACCGCTTCGCCCTGCGGCTCGAAATGGTCCGCACCGGGCGCCAGGCGCGCTGCGCCATCGCGCGTGCCGACCCAGATGGCGCCGTCGGGCGCGACTTCGATATGGAGCACGGCGCCCGCCGGCAGGCCGTCCGCCTGCGTATAGGTGCGCGCGCCATCCGGGCGAAATACCGTCACATTGCCCAGCCGGTAGCCGATCCAGATGGCGCCTTCGCCGGTGACCGCCAGGCCCAGCACATTCGACGACGGCAGGCGGTGGCCATAAACGCTGTCGGTGCGCTCGAAATGCACGCCGTCGTAGCGGTACAGGCCGGTGGCGGTGGCGATCCACAGCCAGCCATCCTTGCCCTGCGCGAATTTCAGCACATCGACCGGCGCCCCCTGCAGCGCACCCCAGGCGCTATGGGTGTAGTCGGACAGCAGCGGTGCCGGTTGGGCTGCCTGGGCGGCGGCGCAGCACAGATGCAGTGCCGCCAGGGAAGTGGCCAGCAGGTAGCGCAGCATTCGAAGGAGCATGGGGCGCAATGGTGAACAACGGTTGGGATGGAAAATGATTATAGACGAGTAACTGCCGGGTCAAGCTGCAAGCCGTGCAGCGGACTGCGGCGTGGTGTCGGCTGGCACTTGCCCACGTTGACATATCGCAATATCATATGTTCATGACAATGTGGCACCGCTGCCGCGCTTATCCTGGAAGGAATCAACCATGCCGCTGTTCTGGACCATCTGGGCTTGCGCCGTCGTTGGCCTGCTTTTGCTGGTGAGCTACATGGAAGTGAGCGGCGCGCGCAGGGGCTTCCAGGGAGCGAACGGGATTTTCCTGTTTACCAGCGGCTACCTGACGTTGCTGACCAGCCCTATCCTGTTTATCGTCACCTGGGTCCAGCTCGATTTCCTCACGGCGCTGATCGTCTGGGGCATCGGCGCCGCCGTGTATGCCGCGCTGTTTTACTGCATGCTGCAACTGATCGACAAGCTGCTGCGCCAGCCGTCCTGACGCGCATGACCTATCTGCGCCGCGTGAATTCGCTGCTGTATGTGCTGGCCTGCCTGGCGGCCGTTCCCGTGATCGCGTTCCGCTGCTTTGCCTTCCTGTATTTCGCCTCGACGATATCGAACTGGGCCATCGTCCCGGCGCTGGCGCTGGCCGCGCTGATAGCGGTGTCGCGCGTGCGTGGCCGCATCCGCCGTGCGCTTGCCCTTGCCCTGCTGGCCTGGTACGGCTGCAGCCTGTACTTCGATGGCTGGCACACGATCATGGCCAGACTGGCCGAAGGGAGCAGCGCGCCATTCGAAGCGGTGGAAACGGCGCTGATCGTCTTCCTGACGGTGCAGTGCCTGCTGCCTGTTGCATGGGTGACCATGGCTTTTACGGATGATAAATAAATGACACTGCCTACCCTCTCGCCACCTCAAATCCTGCATGCCTGGCAATGCGCGGCCCTCTGCGATGCCGCCATCACACCCGAAGACTGGCTGCGGGCGTTCTGGCATGAACCGGACTGGGCCGATGGCGTGGCGATGGCCAGATATGACAACGGCGCCGGCGACCATATGGTCGGCTTTTTCGGCGCGGACGGAAAAGCCGTGCTGAAAGGCTTCGATCACGAATCGCCGGTCAGCCCCCATGCACGCGAGGAATACGGCATCTGGCCCGGACTCTACGAAGGCCTGCCGCCCGAGCTGTGGCGCTGGCTGCAGGACGAGGCGGTCGAACACGAGCACGTGACGTTCTGCTGCTGGAGCGTGGACGGGGTGTCGTGGCAAAGCGGTGCTGCCGATATCCCCGACGATATCGACGATGGCTCGGCCTGGCTGCTGCGCATGGTGCAGATGGATGCGCAGGCGTTTATCGAGTGGGGAAAGTCTTACTACGAAGACAGCTTCGAACGCCTTGGCGAAGGCGGCGTGCGGGCAGCGTTCAACAAGCTGGCCTAGATAATCCTGAACTCAGGAAGTCTCTGCACAACACATGGGCGTACAAGCCCGTTCAATGCCGAGATTGTGTCCGAATGGCGGACCTGACCCTGCGCACTGTGGGCTACACTCTAAGAAATCTTGAATTGATAATGGGTAACGCCACCGTATGCTCAGGACAGTGTCGTCGTGCAGCTGATCGGCCGCTTTGGGGCGAATCCAGCCTGCCGTGGGGCGCGCTGGATTTTCGTACTGACGACCTGTTATGCTGAGCTGAATGGCCGAGTTCGGCCAAGAGCGGACTTTTGGTGTTACAGCGCCTCCACATGCGCTAAGCCGATATCGCAAGCTTCATCTACGCGACACAGAAACAACGGAAACCACGACATGACAGAACTTAATAATTATCTCGAAAAATATTTCCTTAATGAGGTGCAGCTGACGCATGCAGGTGACGTTCATAGCGATGAGCTAGATGTTCTGATACATGATCGACTGGTTCCCGCACCATCTTATGTAGTCACCAAGTCCGGAACGCTATGTTCCTTTGTGTTTGGTGAGATGGCCGCGCCCGGCGCCACGCCAGGCCGTTACTTCCCTCGCTCGCAGTTAATCTGGATCGATCGAGCACGCCACGCCATTGCATATGGTGCGGGAGAAAACACCGAGGCAAGCTTGAAGGCTCAGTTCACAATCAATTTTGCCACGGCACTCGCAACGCTGAATCTTTCAACTTGGCGTTTGAGTGATAGCTTCAACGACGATGGTGCACCGATTGACGTCGGCATACGCGTGCGCACCAATACTGCATGGGAGTATTTTTTGAATGGGACATTTGGCTTGTGCGTTGCCAATCCTATTTCGGAGGCGCACATCGCGTACAAGGAAGTGCTTCAGGAAAAACTCACACAGATTAGTGATAACGGAAGTAAAACGACTTACTCTCCGCACCAGGCGCAGGCGATCCAAGAATTGATCGATGCCTATGCGGCAACGGCCATGCCTTTCTCGCCCATTGAGTACGCTTCAAGCAGCCGCAAGCGACTGGTCGAGGACTTACGCGCAAACATCCGCATATCAGCCGCCGCAGCATAACTTGCATAGCTTCAGCTCGTCATCTTGATGCAAAGTCTGAGCGTCGCACGGCTGCTTTGGGGCGAATGCAGCCTTTCGAGCGAGCCTAAGGAATTTTCCGTTTGGCAATCAGATATGCTGAGCTGAACGGCCGGGTTCGGCCAAAAGCAGACCTATCTTGGGTGTAACTCAGTTTCTCTTGTATCCTCGATTTACGCTCGCTACTACCAACTTGGGTAGCAGCGATACGGATTTGAAAGACCAATGACGTTTAATGTACGCGGGAAGGTTCTGGCACAAGCGCAAATGCCGCAAGGAAATCTCTTAGGCACTGTGGAGTTGTCGCGTATTGTGACAACTCAGAAAGACAATTATCTTTAGAAAGCAAAAGTTTCACATTCCCTGGCTTTTTACACAAGGACGGTTCTTTTGAGCATCGATCTTGCTTTAAAATTGAAAGCCAGGTGCGTAGAAAATCAATCTGCTGCTTACCTCTGAAACTATCGGGCCAAGACTTTTTCGGAAGAGTAATCTTTGCTTCTTCCAGTGCGACATCGTCTATGACGACATTTTTAGCATCTTTAAAAGCCGTAATGGGATTCTCAACATCATACACAATAACAATTTCATCTAAACCCACCTGGATAAGATCAGATAGTTTTACATTGTTCAGATTTAATTTAAATTTAGTTTTCTCATCACGCTCCATAATACGATGGGCCTTTGCAATGTAATTAAATTCGCTCAGCGCATAGCATGCTATATCCAAAAGTTCCAAATAGGTACATATTATTTTATTAAAGTCCGCAGCTTCATCGCCAAACTCAGAAACTCCGAATTCGTTAGCGATTATTTCTCTAATCGCATCAGGAGTTGTGTAGAAATTCTCAATTGAATAAGTTTTTGTGCTGTATAAATTGGTCTTTTTCGAATGATCAGTCCAGTGATCATAGTCTGCATCGATAAAGCAGGCGAAGCGAAAAAATTTGTATGATGGATGTTTCGTTAGAATCTCGTGGACTTCGAGTACTATTGCCTTTCCGCCAGCATTAACGCCATACCATTTTTCTGCACCTAATGCAAAACTCACCCTAGGCGAAAAATATTTACCATCCTCTCCCTCAAAAACACAAATAAATAAATTTGGGTCTTTTCCAAACGCTCGCGTAATCTCAAGAAATTTTACAGAATACGATTGCCCAGCAGATTGCATTGAAGTGACCCGATCCATTAACGCTCCTTGATATAATGACCCAAATCTACCGCATAACGGCTGAGATCATTCTCAAAAATAAATGGCGAATGTGTAGTGGCAAAAAGGAATCCACAACGTCCAGAGTTCATTACATCTGGCAGCAAAGTTTTTTGCCATTCAAGGGACAAGGATAATTCGGGCTCGTCAAAAAATATAGCAACATTCGTTTCTCGCTTTAAGTAAAGAGAACAGAATAAAGAAATAATCTGTTTCTCTCCAGATGACAATGTTTCAATATCCACCTCTCGATTATTTTTTCTACGAACAATACGGACGGATACTAGACTTTCATTGTACTCAAGCTTCTTATCTCCTAGATAGCGATTACAGACTTCGGTGAATGCTTGAATAGATCTATCGTTCTCCCTCTGTTGTTCGTAAACTTTAACAAGGTTCGAAATGAAGTATATTAGGGGATCGTGGCCGTGAAATATGTCGCCAGTTTCGATTAGTTTAAGGATCTGCCTTTTTTGTTCAATTTTTACATTTGCGCCGATCCTATCCAATACAATTTTGATTGCGTCGGGATCTTGTATGCTTTTCTTTAAGTTTTCGTCAACTTTAAATCCCTCAACAAGCTGACCCAACATTTCTCCATTGACTTTAGAAAACCATTCTACGGATGATGATAGAATTTCCGAGGTTAACTCTTTAATACGGGAGTCAACATCCGCCATTCCAAAATTGATAGTATCATCGTATGGACTATCCGAATTGTCGTTATTTTCACTGGAACTTCTTCGATCACGAAAATCTTGTTCTACACGACGATATGTGGGAAGGTACAAAACATTGAAACCAAGTTTTTCCCTGATAGATTTTAAAATATCACGAGCTTTAGAAATAACCGCACCATTATTTACGGATTTTTTTATTTCACTTAAATATTCATAAAATGCACTGGCTGGAATGTCTACTTTTCTGCGGGCTGCTTGAAATTGGGGAGAAGATTTAAATTCGCCAGAAGATTTTTGCAAGAAGCTTTCGGCTAGCATTACGGCTTCATCCTCACCCAAAATCCGCTTTATGTGTTCAAAAAATGGGTTTCTGTCAATCATTTTTCCAGTAAAAGTCAAAGCTTTTTTTTCCACCAAGTATTTTGAACCGTCATCAAAATAAACTTCAATAGTTTCGAATGGGAGCTTCCTTAACCTAGTAATATTTCCCGAAGCCAAGGCATACAGTGCATTCAATACAGTTGTTTTCCCATATCCATTCTCTGCGACAATAATTTTAATGTTATCAAGAAACGGAATATCAATATCCCGTTCGCCATAAAGACCATTTATTTTTAATCGTTGAAGTGAGGGCATGAAAATCCTATCAATGTATTTGCTGCAATTTATTATAAAAATGCACTAGTATTAAAAAATCCACTAATCCGAGTCTATGAAGAGCGGATTTCTGATTGGTCCTTAGACCACGATGCATGAGCATACCATCTTGCTTTCATGCAAAGATCACCAATTATCGCCTTGCTGTAGTCAAGTCAATCTCATTCCGGATCGAGGACCGTCGAGATAGATCTCGTGCTTAGGGATGCCGTGCTCAGCTCCTTGGCAAGCGAGTCACGTCAAGCGAAGGTCGGCTTTGGGGCGAAAGCAGCCATTCGTCGATGCGCGATGGAGTTTTCTGCTCCATCAGCACGTTAACGCAATATGTCATCACCCAAGTCGCCTGCCCAGGCTCCCCGGGCCTAGCGGGTCTGAAAAATGTCGAGGGCAAGGCGCGGCGACGCAGACAGTACGCATGGTCGGCAAGGAAGCCGCAACGCCGCCATCGGCATTTTCTCAGGCCCGCGTCTCCGGCCCGCCGTTTTTAAGTCTTTCAATCTTTCAGGGCGAAAAAAAAGAAGCCAGTGCCAAAGGCAGTGACTTCTTTTTCAAGCACAGCAAAATCAAACACTATTATTCTGCCGCCCCTGATGTTTTACGTTGACAGGAACTGGCGATTAAGCGAAGTTCTTGGCAACGAAATCCCAGTTCACCAGGCCCCAGAACGTTTCCACGTACTTGGCGCGCAGGTTGCGGTAGTCGATATAGTAAGCATGTTCCCACACGTCGCAGGTCAGCAGTGGCTTGTCGCCGGTGGTCAATGGGCAGCCGGCGTTCGAGGTGTTGACGATGTCAACCGAGCCGTCGGCTTTTTGCACCAGCCAGGTCCAGCCGGAACCGAAGTTGCCGACGCACGACTTGGTGAATTCTTCCTTGAACTTGTCGAACGACGACCATTTGGCGTTGATCGCGTCAGCCACGGCACCAGTTGGTGCGCCGCCGCCGGCCGGCTTCATGCCGTTCCAGTAGAAGGTGTGGTTCCATACCTGCGCTGCATTGTTGAAGATGCCGCCCGACGATTTCTTGATGATTTCTTCCAGCGACAGGTTCTCGAACTCGGTACCCTTGATCAGGTTGTTCAGATTGGTGACATACGCCTGGTGGTGCTTGGCATAGTGGTATTCCAGCGTTTCTTTCGAGATATGTGGCGCCAGAGCGTCCATTTCATACGGCAGTGGTGGCAGGGTATGTTCCATGTGATGTCCTTTATGGTGATTGTTCGGGGTATCCGGCCGGGGCCGGACAGTCGAGCCAAGTATTCTTGCTGAACGAACCACTATTGTAAAGCGGATGCGCTATTGCTGCATGGCGCAGTGCATATGCCGCGCGGCATGAAGTAGGTACTCAGCGCGCGCGGCGCGTGGTTTCGCGCACCACCAGCGCCAAAGGCGGGATGGCGGCCTGCACCGCTTCGCCATTGATCAGGCCCAGCAGCGCTTCGGTGGCGATGCGGCCGATGTCGTACAAGGGCTGGCGGATGGTGGTCAAGGGCGGCGTCGTGTACGACGAGCCGGGCAGGTCATCGAAGCCCACCAGCGAGATATCGTCGGGTACGCGGATGCCCTTGCGGTACAGGCACAGGCGCACGCCATAGGCGGACAGGTCGTTGGCGGCGAATACAGCCGTGAACTGTTGCTGCGTGTCGAACAGGTGGTTCATGGCGAGCATGCCGCTGGCCTCGTGAAAATCGCCTTCGGCCATCAGTTTCGGATCGATGGCGATGTCCGCTTCGCGCAGCGCCTTTTCGTAGCCGGTCAGGCGCTCGGCCGCATCGGTGTTGTTGGCAGGGCCGGCCACAAAGGCGATGCGGCGGTGGCCCAGTTCGATCAGGTGGCGCACGGCCAGGTAGGCGCCGTGTTCGTTGTCGAGCTTGAAGCCGATCGCATTGTGCGTGGCGAGCAGGCGGCCGGTCGACACGATGGGGCGCTGCTGGGCAAAATCGAGCACGCTCTGGTCCGAGATGCGGCCCGACAGCAGGATGATGCCGTCGACTTTCCTCGCCAGCAGCAGGCGGATGCGGTCCGCTTCCTCCTGCGCATTCCAGTGGCCGCTGACGATCACCGAGGCGTAGCCGGTGTCCTTCAGGCCATCGTCGACGCCGCGCAGGCTTTCGTCGAAAAACGGGCTGGAAATATCCTGCACCACGATGCCGATGGTCATCGAGCGGCCCTTCTTCAGGCCCTGCGCCATCTGGTTCGGCGCGAACTTCATCTTGGCGATCGCCGCCAGCACCGCATCGCGCTTGTCGTCCGAGACCCTGGCCGTGCCATTTAAAATGCGCGAGACAGTGCTGGGCGACACGCCGGCCTGGCGCGCCACGTCGAGCAGGGTGGAGGGAGGGGCGGCGTGATGGGTGTCGTTCAAGGTCGTTCCTGAAATGAAAAAAACGGCGGGTTTCTAATGCTTGAAAACCTTTTCAACGCCAGATTACCATAAATGTGTGAGGTGGCTGTAGGTCGGATTAGGCCTTTCGGGCCGTAATCCGACAACACCCGCGGCCGAGCCAACAATGTTGTCGGATTACGCGCTGGCGCGCTAATCCGCCCTACGTGACGGAGTTGTGAAAACGTTTTCACAAAAAACCACAAATATTGACAACGCTGTTTTGACAGGTTTTCATAGGAGAAGCCGGCCTGCCGGCGGTATGTGAATCAACGGTTTTGAAATAATTGACAACTTTTTCGGTTGACTTCATTTTCTTTGCGGTGTTAAATGGATGCATGTTGTGAAAACGTTTTCAAGATAGAAGACGCTCAATAAACGGAGACGAAACAATGAAGTCATTTATCCCTGGCGCTGCCGCCCTGGCCGCGTCACTGGCGGGCGCGTGCGCCATCGCAGCCACGCCGGCGGCCCCTGCCGCAGCTACGGCGGCAGCCTTGCCCGCGCTGGCCCCGGCCACCATCACCGTCGCCTCCTTCCCCGACCTGGACCGCGCCGTCAAGACGGCCCTGCCACTGTGGGAAAAGCTGTACCCGCAGGTGAAGGTCAAGCTGGTCAGCCTGCAGATCGACGACCATCACAATTCGATGACGACGGCGCTGGCGGCCGGCGCGCGCCTGCCGGACGTGATGGCGATCGACTTTCGCTATGTGGGCAGCTTCGCCGAGTCGAAAGGCATGGAAGACCTGTTGCAGCCGCCATACGGGGCAGGGCAGTACCGCGCGCAGTTCGTGCCGTTCACCTTTGTGCAGGCGACCAGTTCGCGCGGCACGCTGGGCGCCATGCCGGCCGACCTGGGGCCCGGCACCCTGTTCTACCGCAAGGACCTGATGGACAAGGCCGGCATCAGCGAGAGCGACCTGACGCAGTCGTGGGAGTCGTATATCGCGGCCGGCAAGAAGCTCAAGGCCGCCACCGGCACCTATCTGCTGGCCGGCGCCAGCGACCTGGCCGACATCTATATCCGCGCCAACCTGAAGGACGGTGAAGGGATTTATTTTGGCGACAAGGGCCAGGTGCTGGTCGACTCGCCCCGTTTCGTGAAAGCGTTCGAACTGGCGAAAGCGGCCAGGGTCGCCGGCATCGACGCGCGCACCGTGGCCTGGACCGGCGAGTGGGCCGAAGGCTTCAAGCGCGACAAGGTGGCCAGCCAGATGATGGGTTCCTGGCTCAGCGGCCACCTGGCCAAATGGCTGGCGCCCGATTCGAAAGGCCAGTGGCGCGCGGCCAGCCTGCCGGCCGGTGCGCTGGCCTCCTACGGCGGCTCGTTCTACGGCATTCCGAAAAAAGCCGCGAACAAGACGCAGGCCTGGGAGTTCATCAAGTTCATGACGGTGAACAAGGATATCCAGCTGCATTCGTTAAAAGAGATCGGCGCTTTTCCGGCTCTGAAGGCGGCCTATGCGGACCCGATGATGGATGAACCGCAGGCGTATTTCGGCGGCCAGAAAACCCGGCTGCTGGCGCGCGAAACGGCGGCGAAAATTCCCGTCATCCGCGTCGACAAGTTCGACGCCGTGGCGCGCGATATCGTCAATATGGAACTGGAAAGCGTGCTGGCGCAGAACAAGGACATCAAGACCGCGCTGGCCGACGCCAGGGCCCTGATCACGCACCGCGCGCGCCGCTAGGAGCCGTCAATGAATCTCCCGACTTCACCGGCCATGCCGGCGCACAGCGCGCCGGCGGCGGCGCAGCCACCGCGCAAGCGCTTCAACAGCAAGCAATGGGCGCCGTATCTGTTCATCAGTCCTTTCTTCATTCTGTTCGCCGTCTTCAGCCTGTTCCCGCTGCTGTTTTCGATCTACCTGTCGTTCAACCAGTGGGAAGCGGCCAGTGGCGTCGAAGCGATGGAATGGGTGGGACTGGACAACTACAAGTACGCCTTGACGGACCCGTGGTTTTTGCGCTCGCTGGGCAATACCGTGTGGCTGGCGCTGGCCTCGGGCGTGCCGCAGCACCTGGTGGCGATTCCGCTGGCGGCATTTATCCACCACAGCTTCAAGCGCTCGCGCAACCTGGTGATCGGCGTCTACTTCTTGCCGTTCATTACCTCCAGCGTGGCGATTGCCATGGTGTTCAATACGCTGTTTTCGCGCGACTATGGCCAGATCAATGTGCTGATTCAATGGTGCGCCAGCCTGCCGCTGGTCGGCGGTTTGTTTCCTGCCGAATCGATCGACTGGCTGGGCAGCTCGATGTTCATCAAGCCGGCCGTCGCCTTCGTGATTTTCTGGCGCTATCTTGGCTGGAACCTGGTGCTGTACCTGTCGGCACTGCAGGTGATCCCGAAGGACCTGTACGAGGCGGCGACCATCGATGGCGCCTCGACACGCCAGCAGTTCTGGCATATCACGCTGCCACAGTTGAAACCGATGATCTACCTGGCTGTCACGCTGACCATCATGGGCAACCTGCAGCTGTTCGAGGAGCCGTTCGTGCTGGTGGCCGAGTCGAGCGGCGTGAGCCAGTCGGTGATGACGACCGCGATCTTTGTCTACAAGACGGCGTTTTCCTCGGGCGACTTCGGCACGGCGTCGGCGATTTCCTGGCTGCTGTTTTTGATTATCGCCAGCACCACCTGGGTCAACAACCGCGTCTTCAGCCGCAATGAACGCAAGGAGGCAAACCGATGAGCGCCAGCAGACTCTCCGCGACGGCGACCAGCGCGCGCTGGTCGGCCTACGCGATGGTGGCGATCGGCGCCCTGATCATGGTCGCACCGTTCTATTTCATGTTCGTGTTTGCCACGCACACCAGCGCCGAGATCTACAGCCTGCCGCCGCCGCGCTGGTTCGGCACGGCGCTGCTGCACAATCTGGAACTGCTGCAGGAACGGCTGCCGTTCTGGCGCAATATCGGCATCAGCCTGTATGTGGCGCTGATGACCACCGCGCTGACGCTGTTTTTCTGTTCGCTGGCCGGCTATGCGTTTGCCATGTACGAGTTCCGCTTCAAGCGCCCGCTGTTCACGCTGGTGATGGCGTCGATGATCATTCCGTCGTTCATGAACATGATCCCGACCTTCATGCTGATGGATTTCCTCGGGTGGCTGGACCAGCCGCGCGCGCTGTATGTGCCGGGAGCGGCCGGCGCGCTGGGGATTTTTTTGATGCGCCAGTATATCGGCACGGCGATCCCGAAGGACCTGATCGAGGCGGCGCGCATCGACGGCTGCGGCGAATTTGCCATCTACTGGCGCGTGGTGCTGCCGCTGATCGGGCCGGCCATGGGCACGCTGGGGCTGATCACATTCATCAACTCGTGGAACAACTTCATTACGCCGCTGGTCGTCATGCGCTCGGTCGAGAATTACACGATCCCGCTGGCGCTGCGCAGCATGCAGGCGCCGAACAACACAGAGTGGGGCGCCCTGATGACGGGGGCGGCGATTGCCGTGCTGCCGCTGCTGCTGATGTTCTTTGTCGCTTCAAAACGCCTGATCGAAGGCCTGACGCAAGGCGCGGTAAAGGGCTGAACTGTTCTTTTTTTAAACCACCAACATGACACCAACCACCATGCATAACGACGACTCAGACACCAACTTCCCGGCCAACTTTACCTGGGGCGTGGCCACCAGCGCCTACCAGATCGAGGGCGCGGCCGCCATCGACGGCCGCGGCCCGTCGATCTGGGACACCTTCAGCCATACCGAAGGCAAGATCACCGACGGCAGCAATGGCGACGTGGCCTGCGACCACTATCACCGCTATGCCGACGACGTCGAGCTGATCGCCAGCCTGGGCGTCAATGCCTACCGCTTTTCGATGTCCTGGTCGCGCGTGCAGCCGACCGGTTCGGGCGCCTGGAACGAGGCCGGCTTCGATTTTTATGTGCGCCTGCTCGACGCGCTCGATACCAAAGGCCTGGACGCGCACCTGACGCTGTATCACTGGGACCTGCCGCAAGCCTTGCAGGACGAAGGCGGCTGGCTGAACCGCGCCACCTGCTATCACTTTGCCGCCTATGCCGCCGAAGTGGCGCGCCGTTTCGGCCACCGCGTGGCCAGCATCGCCACCCATAACGAGCCGTGGTGTACGGCGGTGCTGGGCCACGGCACGGGCCAGTTCGCACCAGGCATGGCGAATCCGGCCGCCGCCGTGCAGGTATCGCACCATGTGCTGCTGTCGCACGGCCTGGCCATGCAGGCGATGCGCGCCGTGGCGCCGTCGGCAAAACTGGGCATCGTGCTCAATCAGTGGACCGCCACGCCGGCCACCGACAGTGCGCAGGACAAGGCCCTGGCCGAACTCGAATATGCGCGCTCGGTGCAGTGGTATATGGATGCGATCTTCAAGGGCCGCTACCCGGCGCTGGCCCTGAAACATCTCGACGCTTCAGCTTTAATCATTCATGAAAACGATTTCACGGATATTCGCCAGCCCATCGATTTCCTCGGCGTGAACTACTACACGCGGGCATACATGAGCAGCGAGACGCCGCCGCGCAAGCCCGAATGCAAGCTGGGCGTCAACGACATGGGCTGGGAAACCTATCCGCAGGGGCTGACGGAGCTGCTGGTGGGCCTGCACCGCGAATATCCGCTGCCGCCCGTGTACATCACCGAGAACGGCATGGCGGTGGCCGACCGGCTCGATGGCGGCGCGGTTCACGACCAGCCGCGCATCGAGTACGTGCAGCTGCACCTGGACGCCCTGCGCGCCGTGATTGCGCAAGGCATCGACGTGCGCGGCTATTTTTACTGGAGCCTGATGGACAACTTCGAATGGAATTCGGGCTATGCCAAACGCTTCGGCATGCTGTATGTCGACTACGCCACCCAGCAGCGCACCCTGAAGGATAGTGCGCTGTGGTACCGCGGCTTTATCGCCGCCCAGCGCGCGCTGCATGCCGATGCGCCGCAACTGGCGACGGCAGGGGGAATCTGAAATGGCCGCCATCTCGCTGCGCGGCATCCGCAAGACCTATGGCGACGGCCCCGAAATCGTCAAGGGCCTCGACCTCGATATCCATGACGGCGAATTCATGGTGTTTGTCGGGCCGTCCGGTTGCGGCAAGTCGACGCTGCTGCGCATGATCGCCGGCCTGGAAGACATCAGCGCGGGCCAGCTGCGCATCGGCGAGCTGCTGGCCAACGACGTGCCGCCGGCCGAACGCGGCATCGCCATGGTGTTCCAAAGCTATGCGCTGTATCCGCACATGACGGCGCGCGAGAACATGGGGTTTGCGCTGAAGATGGCGGGCCGGCCCGAGGCCGAGGTGCGCGCTGCCGTCAACAAGGTGGCCGAGATCCTGCAGATTACGCATCTGCTGGAACGCAAGCCGAAGGCGCTGTCCGGCGGCGAGCGCCAGCGCGTGGCAATCGGCCGCTCGATCGTGCGCCAGCCCAAGGTATTCCTGTTCGACGAGCCGCTGTCCAACCTCGACGCGTCCTTGCGCGTGCAGACCCGCATCGAGCTGGCCAAGCTGCACCAGGAGCTGGGCACGACAATGATCTACGTGACGCACGACCAGGTCGAGGCAATGACCTTGGGCGACCGCGTGGCCGTGTTCCATGGCGGCCACCTGGAGCAGGTCGGCGCGCCACTGGAACTGTACCGCCATCCGGCCAGCCAGTTCGTGGCCGGCTTTATCGGCGCGCTGCGCATGAATTTTTTGCCGTGCAGCGCGGTGCCGCAACTGGCGGCGCAGCTCGGTGGCGAGGCTGGCATGCTGGTCGGCATCCGTCCCGAGCATCTGCGCCTGACGCCGCGCGGCGAGGGGTATGGCGCCACCGTCACCCTGATCGAGCAGCTGGGCGACGCGCAGATCATCCACGCGATGATCCACGACAGCACGCAGGCGCTGGCCATCAAGCTGCATGGCGAGACGCAGCACGCCTTGGTACCTGGCAGCGCCATCGGCTTTGCGCCGGAAGAGGGCCATGCCTTTCTGTTCGATGCGGCCGGCCGTGCCGTGTCGCGGCATTGAGCGATGGAGGCGTCAATGAATTCGAGCTGACATCCGGCTTCAAAAAAAGAGAAAGGCAATGGCCGCAGAGCCATGCCCTCATTATCTAAACAGTGCAGGTAGCGGAGACAATCACCATGAAACAGCTGAAACGCAACACCATCGCCAGCAGCCTGGCCCACGTCACATTCGCCCAACTCATTTTATTGAGCAGCGGCGCCGCCATGGCGCAGCAGGCCGATACCAATGCGCCGGCGGCAGAGGAGGCCACGCCGGCACCAGCGCCGGCGGCTGGCCAGATGGACCGCATCGTCGTCACGGCCACGCGCCGCAATACCTTTGTGCAGGACACGCCGCTGGCCGTCACGGCCTTCAACCAGGACACCTTGCAGAACAACCAGGTCAAGGACCTGGCCTCGCTGGCCACCATGGTACCGAGCCTGGTGGTCGAGCAGCATGGCGACTCGGGCGGCGTGCACGTCTACATGCGCGGCGTGGGCTCGGCCAACCACACGGAGCTGGGCGACCCGGCCGTCGCCTTTTACGTCGACGGCGTGTATTCGCCGCGTCCGCAGGGCGCCACCGCGCTGATGTATGACCTCTCGCACGTGGAGGTGGCGCGCGGTCCGCAGGGCACGCTGAACGGCCGCAATTCGACGGCCGGCGCCGTCAACCTGGTGTCGGCCGCGCCGAACACGACCAAGTTCATGGGTTCGGCCGGCATCACCATCGGCGACTACCGCCACCTGCAGACGCAGGGCATGCTCAATATCCCGCTGTCCGACGACGTGGCGCTGCGCATCGCCGCCATCAAGGACAGCCACGACGGCACGGTGGACTTTCGCCGCGGCTCGAACGTGATGCCGGGCGCGGCCAAGTATGGCGCCGGCGACCAGATGGGCGCGCGCGCCTCGCTGCTGTGGAAGATCACGCCGCACCTGCGCGGCACCTTTATCGCCGATTATTTCCTCGACCAGGGCGCCGGCAATGTCTACCTGGCGGCCGAACCGAAACCCGGTGAAAAGCTGCGCTCGGCCCTGATCGATACGCCCGGCACGCTCGATCAGTCGATCCTGACCTACAAGGGCAAGCTCAATTACAAGCCGACCGACGCGCTCGACTTTACCTACCTGGGCAGCTGGAGCCGCTACAAGCGCCAGAACAGCAACGATGCGGACGCGGGTTTGTTCCCCGGCTTCAAGTCGGAAAACCGCACCGACTGGGCGCAGTTCGACAGCTATTCGCACGAGCTGCAGGCGCGTTCGGACGACGAGGCGCCGTTCCAGTGGGTGGCCGGCGTGTTCCTGTTCAATGAAAAGAACAAGGTGCGCTTCGATATCGACCGCAGCCAGATCTCGCAGGCGGCGGTGCAGCAGGATATCGCCAACGGCGCCGTGATTTTCGTGCAGCCGACTGTCGGCCAGTACGCCTCGTCGATGTCGTTTATCCAGGGTAACCGCCAGCTGAAATCGAAAGCCGTGTTCGGCCAGGTCAGCCAGCAGCTGACCGACCAGCTCAAGCTGACGGCCGGCGCGCGCTATACGAAAGACCACAAGTTCGATATCGGCGGCCAGAACTGGGCCTGCCCGAACTGGCCGGCCAACACCCCGCTGGGCACCACGGTACTGACGCCGGACCAACTGGCGCAGCTGGTCACGCCCGGCACGGGCCTGGCCAATACGCACAATATCGGCCCCGGCGGCGCGATCACGGCGGCCTCCTGCGGCAATACGCCGGGCGATAACTCGGCCGACCTGCGCTACGGCCAGGCGACATGGCTGGGCCGCATCGAATACAAGCTGCGTCCGGACATTTTGCTGTTCGGCTCCGTCACCACCGGTTTCCACTCGCCGGCGATCGGCGACGGCGGCGCCACCACCAAGCCTGAAAAACTGACCAGTTATGAAATCGGTTTCAAATCCGACCTGCTGAATCGCCAGCTGACCCTGAACCTGGACGCATTCCTGATGAAGTACAAGGACAAGCTCGAATCGCAGGTGGTCAACAGCGTGCTGGCCAACTTCAATGCGGCCGGCGCCACCGTCAAGGGGCTGGAAGCGGAATGGGTCTGGCGTCCGACAAGCGTGGACCGTTTGACCGGCAACGCCACCTGGCTGAAAGCCGTGTACGACGACTTCCTGTCGTGCGACGTCGATGCGGCGCGCGCCAATGGCCAGGCGTGCGGCTCGACCGCGCCGCTGGTCAATGTGGGCGGCAGCACCATGAAGCATGCGCCGAAGTTCTCGACCACGGTCCAGTACGAGCATGACTTTGCGGTGGCCGGCGGCCAGCTGACGCCGCGCGCCTCGGTGCATTACGAAACCATGACGTATGTCGGGGCAGGGGCGTTCAACGGCGATGTGCCGGGCCACGCCGGCGTCAAGCGCCAGGAAGCCTACACCACGCTCGATTTGAGCCTGCGCTTCCAGCCGGCCAGCAAGGCCTACACGGTGGAAGCGTTCGTGCAGAACGCCACCGACAAGGCGGTCAAGCTCGACGTCAATGAAATCTGCACCGATGTCGGCATGCCGTGCCAGCCGACGCAGCAGATCTACGGCGCGTTCTACAACGCGCCGCGCACGTTCGGCGCGCGGGTGTCGATGAAGTTTTAACCCTGGATGCAAAGTCCGGGGTCGGTCGCTTCGCGCTCGGAATAGGTCCTGCCGGGGCTGATTCCCCCCGAGGGTCCGACCCCGGGGGGTTGCTTCCGGGTTTATTGAACAGTATTGCCAGTTCTCAGTAGCATGTTTTGGCCGGGTGGCGACACCCGGCCTTTTTTATTCCATCACTGTCTGCACGCTGGCAATGCCCACTTCCGCGCTGCCGTCGGCCAGGCGCACATGGATATGCTGGCGCGCCTGCAATTGCGCCGGCGAGCGCACGATGGCGCCTTTTTCATCGCGCACGATGGCATAGCCGCGCTCCAGCGTGCGCTGCGGGTTCAGCAGTTCCAGCTGGGCGGCCAGCGCATCGAGGCTGTGGCGGCGCCGGGCCAGCAGCTGGCCGATGGCCGCGCCGCTGCGGCGCTGCGCTTCGAGCAGGCGCGCGCGCGGCACGGTGACGTCGGGACGCAAGGCGGACCAGCGGTGGCGCAGGCGGTCCAGCGCATGGATGGACTGGTTCAGCGGCGCGCGCGTGGCGTGCGTCATGGCGGTCGACAAGGCCAGCAGTTGCAGGCGCTGCTGCTGCAGCTGCGCCTTCGGGTTCAGCAGGCGGCGGCTGTGGCGGTCCAGCGTCTGCGCCGCGTCGTCGAGGCGGCGGCGCATGGCGCGGCGCAAATCGGTGGCGTCGGCGCGCAGGGACGCCAGCCAGTCGGCGCGCGGCGTGGCGGCCAGTTCGGCGGCCGCTGTCGGCGTGGCGGCGCGCAGGTCGGCCGCGAAGTCGGCGATGGTGAAATCGGTCTCGTGGCCCACGCCGCTGATCACCGGCATGCTGCAATCGGCGATCGCGTATGCGACGGCTTCATCGTTGAACGACCACAGGTCTTCGATGCTGCCGCCGCCGCGGCACACCAGCAGCACGTCGCATTCGGCGCGCTGCGAGGCGGTGCGGATCGCCTGCGCGATTTTCTCGGGCGCCTGCTGGCCCTGCACCGGCGTCGGGTACAGGATGATGGACACATGCGGCGCGCGCCGCTGCAGGGCGGTCAGCACGTCGCGCAGGGCGGCGGCCTGGGGACTGGTGACGATGCCGATGGTGCGCGCGAACATCGGGATGGCGCGCTTGCGCTGCGCGTCGAACAGGCCTTGCGCGGCCAGCTTGTCCTTCAGGCGCTGGAACGCTTCGTACAGCGCGCCCACGCCGGCGCGGCGGATCGCTTCCACATTGATCTGGTAGTCGCCGCGCGCGCCGTACAGCGTGACCAGCGCGCGCACTTCGACCTTGTCGCCTTCGCGCGGCGTGAAGCCCGCATACTGGGCGCGGCCCCGGAACATCACGGCGCGCACCTGGGCCGCGTCGTCTTTCAGCGTGAAATACCAGTGGCCGGAACTGGCGCGCGTGAAGTTGGAAATCTCGCCGGCAATCCAGGTCAGCGGGAACGAGCGTTCCAGCAAGCGGGCCACGGCCTGGTTCAGGGCCGTGACAGTGAGCACGGGCGAGGCGGCAAAGCCGCTGTCTACGGGGTTATCGTTCATCATCAACAAGTATTCCTGGGGCCAGGGCAGGCATCTGTCCACATATTATCGGCGAGGTCATGCTTATGTCATATATCAGGGGAAACAACAAGTTTTATTTGCAAGTCATTGATTTTATAGTGAATTCAGACATGCCCGATTTGCGTGCAGCGGAGAAAAACCCTTATATATCAAGTACATCAGCAGGACAGGGGGCACTTACGCACAAAGTTATCCACAGAAACTGTGTGGAACTAGGCGATGGGGATAAAGTGTACCTGCATCGGGGCCAAACCGGCGCCAGGGGCATGCTGCACTATTTTTATGCACGAGTATAAAATCATTATAAATCAATGGCTTGAAATGCCATGTATGGCCTTGCACACATTCTTATCCACAAAAAATGTGCAGAACTCGCCTGCGTACCCTGTTTCAGCCGCCAGAGCAACATTCAGAGCAGCTGCTGGTTTTTTGCGCAATGTAAGAATAGTCTTACAAATCAACGCTGTAAAAACAGTGGCTGGACCTTGCGCACAATCTTATCCACAGAATATGTGCAGAACTGGGTAAATCGTTTTTGCCTGGGAGGAAGTTTTTTACTGGCTGAGCGAAAAATTTCGCTGCACTTTTTTTAATCAGATCAATAAAATCCTTTGAAATCAATGCACTAGTATTGAGTCAGGTCGCTTGCTCACAATCTTATCCACATTTTTTGTGTGGAACTGTGCAGACCGTGGAAAACTCCCGTTGCAACAGTTTTTTACGCCGCCAGATCAGCTATTTGTCCAGCCTGCCGTATTTTTAAGCAGGTCAATAAAAACGATATAAATCAAGGCACTTGGCGCACTGATTTGCGCTTGCACACAATCTTGTCCACAGATTGTGTGCAGAACTTGGCGCAGCGATTTGCTGTTTCGCGGCCTGGCCTGCTACTTTTTTGCGCATCAATAAAATAGCGTTTAAAATCAATGGCTTGATCTTCTTTATCGGCTTTGCGCACAATCTTGTCCACAATAAATGTGCAGAACTTTGAATTGCTTGTCAGTTTTGCATTGACCCGGTAGAAATAGCTGCTATGCCTGTATTTTGCGCATGCGATAAATAGTCAATGAAATCAAGGGCTTAATCCTGTCGATGTCGGCTTGCGCACAATCTTATCCACACAATATGTGCAAAACCTGGCGGCTACCACGCACAGCACTGGCTGTGGATAGCCAGCCGGCTTGCCGCTGTGCCACGAGCGCCTCTTGCCGCCAGCGCTGCAACGCGCTACATTGCGCCATCAGTCATGCTTGCCATGCCTGCTTTTTGCTTTTTTTATCCAGGAGTTCCTTTGCTCGCTATATTCCAAGCCGCCGGCTGGCCCGTCTGGCTGTTGTTGATTGCTTCCATCGTCGCGCTGGCCCTGATCATCGAGCGCCTGCTGTACCTGCGGCGCCCCCGCATCCTGCCGCGCAAGCTGTTCGATGAAGTGGTGCAGGTTTATCGCAGCGGCAAGATTACCCCCGACACCATCGCCAAGCTGGAAGACAATTCGCCACTGGGCGTGGTGCTGGCCGCCGCGCTGCGCAATGTCGACGCGCCGCGCGAAGTCATGAAAGAATCGATCGAGGAGGCGGGCAGCGGCGTGGCCCACACGCTGGAACGCTTCCTGACCACGCTGGGCACCATTGCCACGCTGGCGCCGCTGATGGGCCTGTTCGGCACGGTGATCGGCATGATCGAGATCTTCGCCTCGCCCGGCGCCACCGCCTCCAATTCCGCGCTGTCGCACGGCATTTCGGTGGCCCTGTATAACACCGCGTTCGGCCTCGCGATTGCCATGCCGGCGCTGATCTTCTACCGCCACTTCCGCGCCCTGGTCGACAGTTTTGTCATCGACATGGAGCAGCAGGCCGTCAAGTTCGTCGACCTTGTCCACAGTGGCCGCCAATGAACTTTCGTAAAGGAAAGGGGCGGGAAGACCCCGAAATCAATCTGATCCCCTTCATCGACGTGCTGCTGGTGATCCTGATCTTCCTGATGGTCAGCACTACCTACAGCAAATTCACGGAGCTGCAGATCACCTTGCCGACGGCAAACGCCGAACAGGCCAGGGAGAAGCCGCAGCAGATCGACGTCACCGTCGACGCCAAGGGCAACTACACGGTCAACCTGCAGCCGGTGTCGTTCCGCGACGTGGCTGGCCTGGCCGGCGCGCTGCAGGACGCGGCCAAGGCTGCCAATGGCGGCAAGGCGCCCGCGCAGACGCCGGTGGTGGTGGTCAACGCCGACCAGCTGGCCATGCACCAGATGGTGATCCACGTGATGGAAGCGGCGCGCCTGGCCGGCTATGAAAAGCTGACCTTTGCGGCGCAGGCTGGCGGAAACAAGTAACTTTACATTCAACCCCAACCGAAGTGCCGGGGTCGGACCCTCAGGGTCCGACCCCAGTTTCTGCCTCGGGGTTTCTCCTTGATCCCTCTGTTCATGCCCACATCCCCCTCCCAGCTCGAAACCACCCTTACCCGCGCCTGGCTCAAACGCGGCCCGCTGGCCTGCGCCCTGTGGCCCGTCTCGCTGCTGTTCGGCGCGCTGGGCTCCGTGCGGCGCGGTCTGTACCGCGCCAACATTCTGACATCCGCGCGCCTGCCGGTGCCGGTGGTGGTGGTGGGTAATATCTTTATCGGCGGCACCGGCAAGACGCCGCTGACGATCTGGCTGGTGCAGGCCTTGCGCGAGGCCGGCATGCAGCCAGGCGTGATTTCGCGCGGCCACGGCAGCGCCGACCGCTCGCCGCGCGCCGTGACTGCCGCTTCGACGCCGCAGCAGGTGGGCGACGAGCCGCTGCTGATCTTCCAGCATGGCGGCTGCCCCGTGATGGTGGGACGCGACCGCGCGCAGGCGGGCAGGGCGCTGCTGGCGGCGCATCCCGAGGTCGACGTGATCGTCACCGACGACGGCCTGCAGCACTATGCCCTGCAGCGCGATGTGGAAATCGTGCTGTTCGACGGCCGCGGCACGGGCAATGGCTGGCTGCTGCCGGCCGGCCCCTTGCGCGAGCCGCCGCGCCGGCGCCGCGATGTGACGGTGATCAATGCGGCCGAGATGTCGCCGGCGCTGGCATCGCGTGTCGCCCCGAAAAATGGGCTGGTGGTGCAGATGCGCCTGGCCGGCGATGCCGCCGAACGGCTGGTCAACCGCGCCGAGCGCCTGCCTCTGGCAGCGCTGGCGCAAGGCGGCCAGCGCATCGTGGCCGCCGCCGGCATCGGCAATCCGCAACGCTTCTTTGCCATGCTGCGCGGCGCCGGTTTGCGCTTCGCGGAACTGCCGTTGCCCGACCATCATGATTTCCTCGACCAGCCATTTGCCGCGCTCGACACGGATGTGATCTTGATCACCGAGAAGGATGCAGTAAAATGTGCGCAAATTGAACATCTCAAAGATGACCCGAGACTGTGGGTCGTCCCGGTCAGCGCCCACATCGACGGCGCGCTGGCCCAACAAATTGTGGAGAAATGTCGTGGACGCTCGACTGCTTGATATCCTGGTCTGCCCTGTTTGCAAGGGCCCGCTTGAACACGATAAAAAGGCGCAGGAACTGATCTGCCGCCCTGACCGCCTTGCCTATCCGATCCGTGACGGCATCCCCATCATGTGGGCCGACGAAGCCCGCACCCTGCTCGACGCCGTCGAATAAACGATGTCGTTCATCGTCATCATTCCGGCCCGCCTGGCCTCGACGCGCCTGCCCAACAAGCCACTGGCCGACCTGGGCGGCAAGCCAATGGTGGTGCGCGTGGCCGAACAGGCGGTGCTGTCGGGCGCTTCGCGCGTGATCGTCGCCACCGACCACGAGGACATCCGCGCCGCCTGCGCCGCGCATGGGGTGGAGGCGTGCATGACGCGCAGCGACCATCCATCGGGCACCGACCGCATCGCCGAAGTGGCGCGTACGCTTAACTTGCCGATGGATGCGGTGGTGGTCAACCTGCAGGGCGACGAGCCGCTGATCGACCCATCCCTGCTGTCGGCCTGCGCCGCGCAGATCGGCGCCACGGTGCCGATGGCCACCTGCGCCCATCCGCTGCACGACATGGCGGACGCCTTCAATCCGAACGTGGTCAAGGTGGTGCTCGACAAGCACAATCGTGCGCTGTACTTTTCGCGCGCGACGATCCCGTGGCACCGCGACGGCTTTGCGCAGTCGCGCGACACGGTGCCCGCAGGCTATGTGCCGCTGCGCCATATCGGCCTGTACGCCTACAGCAATGCCTTTTTGCAGGCGTATCCGCAACTGGAGGCGTCGCCGCTGGAAGGCATCGAAGCGCTGGAACAGCTGCGCGTGCTGTGGCATGGCCATGCGATTGCCGTGCATGTGACGGAGTCGGCGCCAGCGGCCGGCGTCGATACGCCGGAAGACCTGGCGCGCGTGCAGGCGCACTACCAGGCTGCGTAAGTACTACCCGCAAAAACGGCGATGTGCAAATTTAATTTGCGCGTTTGCGACAAAAACCACATTTTCAAACGCCAGCTTTCACAATTGCTGGCTTTGATCAATCCTCCGATGCCAAATCGACACCAAACTGGCGTTCGGACGAATTTTTGTGGTAAGTTTCGTAGGGAAAGATAGTCAGAGCAACACCATCTAACAATAATTACACATACCCATCCAATCTGCTTTTTAGGAACAACATGCGTCTCATACTGTTAGGAGCACCCGGTGCCGGCAAGGGCACCCAAGCTAACTTCATCAAGGAAAAATACAATATTCCACAGATCTCCACGGGCGACATGCTGCGCGCGGCGATCAAGGCCGGTACCGAACTGGGGCTGGCGGCGAAAAAAGTCATGGATGCGGGCGGCCTGGTGTCGGACGACATCATGATCGGCCTGGTCAAGGACCGCCTGCAGGACGCCGACTGTGCCAATGGCTACCTGTTCGACGGCTTCCCGCGCACCATCGCGCAGGCGGACGCCATGAAGGACGCCGGCATCAATGTCGACTACGTGCTGGAAATCGACGTGCCGGACGAATCGATCATCGAGCGCATGGACGGCCGCCGCAGCCATCCGGGCTCGGGCCGCGTCTACCACGTCAAGTTCAATCCGCCGAAGGTCGAAGGTATCGATGACGTCACCGGCGAGCCGCTGATCCAGCGCGACGACGACAAGGCCGAAACGGTCAAGAAACGCCTGGATGTGTACCACAACCAGACCAAGGTGCTGCTCGGCTACTACAACGAGTGGGCCCAGTCCGGCCTGGCCGGTGCGCCGAAATATCGCCGCATCGCCGGCGTCGGCCCGGTCGAGCAAATCCGCGACAGCGCATTTGCCGCCCTGGCAGAATAAGGCAGCACACGAAGCGGACATTGATGTCCGCTTTTTTTATGGGCGCTTGCTGGCCCGCTCGCTGCCATCGTTTCAGTAGTGGTTTTTTGCAGTGCGTGTTTTCCTGGCTGCGGGTCTTGCCTGCAGCTGTAGGCAATAACGTCGGATAAAAACAGAAGGAGACGATATGGCAGCCAGTCTGTGGTTTGCGGTAGCCTGCGGCGTGGTCGCAGTCATTTACGGTTTGCTCTCGCGCAGCTGGATCCTGCGCCAGGACCCCGGCAACGCGCGCATGCAGGAAATCGCGCTGGCCATCCAGCAGGGCGCCGCCGCCTACCTGGCGCGCCAGTACCGCACCATCGCCATGGTCGGCGTGGTGCTCCTGATCGCCATCTACGCGCTGCTGGGCCTGCATACGGCGCTGGGGTTCCTGATCGGCGCGGTGCTGTCGGGCGCCTGCGGCTTTATCGGCATGAACGTCTCGGTGCGCGCCAATGTGCGCACGGCGCAGGCGGCCACGCTGGGCATCAACCAGGCGTTGAACGTCGCGTTCAAGGGCGGCGCGATCACCGGCATGCTGGTGGTGGGCCTGGGTCTCCTGGGCGTGACCCTGTTCTACTGGCTGCTGGTGGCCACCGGCGCGGCCGGGCTGTCGCAGCATGACCTGATCAAGCCCCTGATCGGCCTGGCGTTCGGCGCCTCGCTCATCTCCATCTTTGCGCGTCTCGGCGGCGGCATCTTTACCAAGGGCGCCGACGTGGGCGCGGACCTGGTGGGCAAGGTGGAGGCGGGCATCCCCGAGGACGATCCGCGCAATCCGGCCGTGATTGCCGATAATGTGGGCGACAACGTGGGCGACTGCGCCGGCATGGCGGCCGACCTGTTCGAGACCTATGTGGTGACGCTGATCGCCACCATGCTGCTGGGCGCCCTGCTGCTGGGCGAGGCGAGCAGCAGCGCCATTATCTATCCGCTGCTGCTGGGGGCGGTGTCGATCCTGGCCTCGATCGTCGGCTGTTCGATGGTGAAAACCGCGCCCGGCAAGAAGATCATGTCGGCGCTGTACACGGGCCTGTGGTGGGCGGCGGGCCTGTCGCTGGTGGGCTTTGCGGTGGTCACCTGGCTGCTATGGCCGGACGACGCCATGCGCTACAAGATGATGGGCGCCACCGTGGTCGGCATCGTGCTGACCGGGCTGATGGTGTACATCACCGAGTACTACACGGGCACCGACTTCAAGCCGGTGCGCCATATCGCCGAAGCCTCGACCACGGGCCACGGCACCAATATCATCGCGGGCCTGGGCGTATCGATGAAGTCGACCGCCTATCCGGTGCTGGCCGTGTGCGTGGCGATCCTGGTGTCGTACCAGCTGGCCGGCCTGTACGGGATTGCGATCGCCGCCACCGCCATGCTGTCGATGGCCGGCATTATCGTCGCGCTCGACGCCTATGGCCCGATCACCGACAACGCGGGCGGCATCGCCGAGATGTCGGGCCTGCCCGAGTCGGTGCGGGCGATTACCGATCCGCTCGATGCGGTGGGCAACACCACCAAGGCCGTCACCAAGGGCTATGCGATCGGCTCGGCCGGCCTGGCCGCGCTGGTGCTGTTTGCCGACTACACGCACGCGCTCGAATCGGTGGGCCAGCACATCACGTTCGACCTGTCGAACCCGATGGTGATCGTCGGCCTGTTTATCGGCGGCCTGATTCCCTACCTGTTCGGCGCGATGGCGATGGAAGCGGTGGGGCGCGCGGCCGGCGCCGTGGTGGTGGAGGTGCGGCGCCAGTTCCGCGATATCAAGGGCATCATGGAGGGCACGGCCAAACCTGAATACGACAAGGCGGTCGACATGCTGACGGCGTCGGCGATCCGCGAGATGATCGTGCCGTCATTATTGCCGGTGGTGGTGCCGGTGGTGGTGGGCATGCTGCTGGGACCGGCCGCGCTGGGCGGCCTCTTGATGGGCACCATCGTCACGGGCCTGTTCGTGGCCATTTCCATGACCACCGGCGGCGGCGCCTGGGACAACGCCAAGAAGTACATCGAGGATGGCCATTTCGGCGGCAAGGGCTCGGACGCGCACAAGGCGGCCGTCACCGGCGACACGGTCGGCGACCCGTACAAGGACACGGCCGGCCCGGCCGTCAACCCTCTGATCAAGATCATCAATATCGTGGCGCTGCTGCTGGTGCCGCTGCTGCCGGCCACGGGCTGGCTGGCCGTCAGCGCGCCGGCGCCGATTACCGCAGCCGCACCGCCGATCCTGGCGCCGGCCGCGCCGCCGGCCCTGCCAGCGCAGTGATCATGCAAGGCAGTCAGCCGCCTTCGCGCGAGTAGTACAGCGTGGTGCCGCACTGGCGGCAGATATGGCCGCGCAGGTAGGAATGGTTCATCAGGCGCTCGGTCCCCATATGGCCGCTGCCGCACTTGTGGCATTTCACGCGGCCATCCCTGACGCAGTGCGGGTGCTGGCGCCGGTACCAGTCAAAATTCTTGCTGGCCTTTCTGGCGTTGTGCCGGTAGATCAGGAAAAAGACGCCCGCAAAAAGAAGAAACGGTATCCAGCCGTAATAGGTTGGCAGGTCATTACTGACATTCATATTTGTATTTCCAGATGGGTAAGTAATTCTCAGATGCAATATTATTGTTCCTGCATGAATATTGCAAGCCCAGCTGGCGCCAGCCTGCCCGGGCCGGACAGGCTGCATGGCGCAATGGCGATCAGAAGCGCGAGGTCAGGCCCACGAACAGGCGCCGTCCCGGCACGTAGTAGTCGACCTGGCCGTCGGCCATCGGCCCCTTCTTGAGCAGGTTTTCCACCCCGCCGCGCACGGTCCAGTTGGGTGTCGCCTTGTACGACACCACCGCGTCGACGATGGTATAGGCTTTGTTGGCCAGTGCGCCCGCATCGAGTTCCTTGCCCGTGTATTGCGCCGACACTTCGCCGAACAGCTGGTCGTTCACCTGCCAGCCCAGCGCCGAATACCAGGACAGCTTCGGCGTCGACAGCAGGTTGGCGCCGGTGGTCAGGTTTTTCGCTTCGCGCATATAGGTGACGTTGTTGCGCCAGCTGAGGTTTTTCGTCACGGGGATGGTGGCCGTGCCTTCCAGGCCGCTGGTGCGCGCCTTCTGGATATTCGTCATGCGGGTCCACCAGATGCCCTGGAACTTGCCCAGCGGCGCGTAGTCGATCTTGTTCTTGAAGTCGGTATGGAAGTAGGTCAGGCCGACATCCCAGCCATTGCTTTCGTACGCCACGCCGATCTCGCCGGCGGTGCTGGTTTCCGGTTTCAGGTCCGCATTGCCGGCCATGTAGCAGGTGCCGCTGATGTAGCCGAGCGGACGCAGGCTGGTGCAGCCGCGCCCGCCCGAATTGGTGGCGGCCGAGGGCGAGTTTTCCTTCAGGCTCGGCGCGCGAAAGCCCTGTGACACGCCGCCCTTGACAGTCCAGGCCGGGGCAGGGTGGTACACCAGGTACAGGCGCGGGCTGTAGTGGTTGCCGAACTTGCCGTGATGATCGAGCCGCAGGCCGGCCGTGGCGGTCAGGTCGTCGCGCAGGAACAGCTGGTCTTCGGCGAACAGCGCCGAGGTGGTGCCGGACAGCGAGGCGCCCGTCACCGGATTGCCCAGGTAGTCGAGCGGGATGGTGCCGATGGTGTCGGTATTGGTCAGCTGCTGGTGCTTCCACTGGCCGCCCATCACCAGCAGCTGCTCCACGCCCCAGCCCAGGCGTTTTTCCAGCGTCGCGTCCAGCGTGCTGTCCTTCGATTTGGCAACCACGCCGGTGACCTGGTTGTCGTAGTCGTTGTGATACAGATTGATGCGCGCCTTGCCGAAATCGAGCTTGCCTTCATACCCGAGGCTGGCGCTCTTGCGTATCAGCTTGCTCGCGCCCCAGGCATAGAACAGCGGTTCGCCATCGGCATCGAGCGCGGGCGAATCGGACGCTTCCTGCCGGCCGTAGCTGGCGTCCAGCGACAGGCTGTGCTGCTTGTTCAGCGCCCAGTTGAGCTGGCCCGTGATGCTCTGGTTGCGCTCGCCGCCGATGCCGCCCGCATTCCTGATGATCTTCTGGTCCGCGTTCTGCTTCGATTGCGCCACGCCCAGCCGCATGCCAAGCGTGTCCGACAGGGGCCCGGCCAGGTTCAGGCCCAGCTGGTGCGCGGCGCCCCGGCCGCTGTCCTGCGGCTCGGTGTAGTTGGCGGTGGCCGAACCGTTCCACTTGCCCGGCACCTTGCGCGTGATGATATTGATCACGCCGCCCATCGCGTCCGAACCGTACAGCGACGACATCGGGCCGCGCACCACTTCGATGCGCTCGATCATCTCGGGCGAAATCCAGTTCAGGTCCTGGCGGCCCAGGTCGGGGCGGTAGGCGGTATCGGCCGAACTGCCCATGCGCTTGCCATCGACCAGGATCAAGGTGTATTTGTCGGGCAGGCCGCGCAGCTTGATCTTCGATTCTTCGCCGACCGGGCTGGTGCCGCCCGTCACGCCGGGGATGCGGCGCAGCAAGGTGTTGAGGTCATACACGGGCTGGCGCTCGATTTCCTCGCGCGTGATGACGCTGATGCTGGCCGGCGCATCTTTGATATCAATGGCCGTGCCGGAAGCGGTGACCACCACCGTGGCCAGGGTCGGATCGGTGGCGGCATTGCCTTCGGCCCAGGCGCTGCCGACGGCCAGCGACAGCAGGCAGGGCAGCAAAACAGTGGCGGGGGAGCGGGAGGAAACAAGAGAACGGCGTGTGCGCATGGATAAAACTTTCCAGGAAGGGGTGGATTCCTGGCTGCCTGCTGGGTGGCTTGGAGAAAATGACAATAACGCTTAGATGCGAATGGGAATCGTTCGCAATAATTGCGCATATTATAGTGATATGCTTGCAAGAAAGAAAGTGGGTGGTTTAAATAAAAACATCGTTGCATTTATATTTGCGCCGTTACCGGAGTTTTCCTGCAGGCTTGCTTGCGCCGGCATTCGTAAAAAAGCGTTACCGTCGCTTGCATGGGACGCTGTGGGCGTCAATGGAGAAATGCCTGTTTGCGGGAGAAGATGATGAAAGCCATACTGATGCTGTTGTTGCTGTCTGCCAGCCAGGCTTTCGCCGCTGGCCAGCACGCCGCCGAAAAAGCACCGGCCGAGCCCTTGCCCGTCTGCCGTCTCGATCCGCAGGACAGTACCCGGCTGGCGGTCGAGCCCTGCGCCACGGCGCCGCCGCAGCAGCCACGCCGCAGCGTGCCGCAGGTGATCGGCCGCATGCCGCCCACGCAGATGCCGGCGCCGGTGCTGCATTACCAGACCCTGCCAACGCCTTCGGCCGCGCCGGTGCCCAGCATGCCGCTGCCCGTCAACGGTTGCGACAGCGGCGGCTGCCGCGATGCCAGCGGCGCGCGCTATAACGGCGCGGGCAACGCCACGCTCGACGCGAATGGGCGCATCTGCCACCGCAATGGCGCGTTTATGCAGTGTTTCTGACCTTGCCGGTGATCGCCTGTCGAGGTTTTTGCTCAGTGTCCTGAAAATTGGCTACAATTGTCGCGCGAATGACGTTTACGTAAACGTAAAGAGATCATTATCAGCCAGATAACCGATAACAGGAGACTTCATGCAAATTCAGGACAATGTATTCATCATCACGGGCGGCGCTTCGGGCCTGGGCGCGGCCACGGCGCGCATGCTGACCCAAGCCGGCGGCAAGGTCGTGCTGGCCGACGTGCAGGTCGAAGCGGGCCAGGCGCTGGCGGCCGAACTGAATGGCGTATTCGTGCAGTGCGACGTCACATCCGAGGAAGACGGCCTGGCGGTGGTCGCCGCAGCTACCAAGCTGGGCACGCTGCGCGGCCTGGTCAATTGCGCCGGCGTGGCGCCGGCTGTAAAGACCGTCGGCAAGGATGGCCCGCACCCGCTGGCGCTGTTCCAGAAGGTGGTCAATATCAACCTGGTCGGCACCTTCAACATGTGCCGGCTGGCAGCCGATGCGATGGGCAAGCTCGATGCCACGGCAGAGGGCGAGCGCGGCATCATCATCAATACGGCCTCGGTGGCGGCGTTTGACGGCCAGATCGGCCAGGCGGCGTATGCCTCGTCCAAGGCGGCGGTGGCGGGACTGACCCTGCCGATGGCGCGCGACCTGTCGCGCAGCGGCATCCGCGTGATGACGGTGGCGCCCGGCATTTTCGAAACGCCGATGCTGCTGGGCATGCCGGCCGAAGTGCAGGATGCGCTGGGCAAGATGGTGCCGTTCCCTTCGCGCCTGGGCAAGCCGGGCGAGTACGCGCAGCTGGTAAAAGCCATCGTTGAAAACGTGATGCTCAATGGCGAAACCATCCGCCTGGACGGCGCGATCCGCATGCAGCCGAAGTAAGGCCGGCACCATTGCCGTCAGCAGGCCATGGCGGCGCAACAACAGCGCCGCCATCAACTTTTCCCAAAAGCATCTATACCCTGCTAATCTGCCGGCATGGGAATGGAAAACAACAAGACGGGCCTGATACTGACCGGTGGCGGCGCGCGCGCGGCCTACCAGGTGGGCGTGCTGCAGGCGATCTCGGCGATCCTGCTCGACGCCGGCTGGGATGCCGGGCGCAATCCCTTCGACATTATCTGCGGCACCTCGGCCGGCGCCATCAACGCCACCGCGCTGGCCTGCCGCGCCGACCATTTCGGCGAAGGCGTGCAAAAGCTGCTCGACGTCTGGCAGCATATCGAGGTCGAACAGGTCTACCGCGCCGATTCGCTGGGGGTGATCCGCTCCGGCGCGCGCTGGCTGTCGCTGCTGTCGTTCGGCTGGCTGCTGCGCCAGTGGCATGCCTCTCCGCCCAGTTCACTGCTCGACAATACCCCGCTGGTCAGCCTGCTGCACCGCATGCTCGACCTGCCGCGCCTCGACGCCGCCCTGGCCGAGGGCCGGCTGCATGCGCTGGCCGTCACCGCCTCGTCGTATTCGGGCAGCCGCCACATGACGTTTTACCAGACCGGCGCCGAGATCGCACCCTGGGTGCGCACACAGCGCCTGGCGCTGCAGGACCAGATCGGCGTCGAGCACCTGCTGGCCTCGGCCGCCATTCCGTTCATCTTTCCCGCCGTGCCCTTGTATATCGGCGGCCAGCGCGAATACTGCGGCGACGGTTCGATGCGCCAGCTGGCGCCGATTTCGCCGGCCATCCACCTGGGCGCGAACAAGGTGCTGGTGGTGGGCGCCGGGCGCATGACGGAGCCGGCGCCCGCCGCGGCCGAAGCGGCGCGCTACCCGAGCCTGGCGCAGATCGCCGGCCATGCGCTGTCGTCGATTTTTCTCGATGGATTGGCGGTCGATATCGAGCGCCTGAACCGCATCAACCTGACCCTGTCGATGCTGCCGCCTGAATTGCTGGGCAAAACCGCCTTGCGGCCGGTGGAGCTGCTGGTGATCGCGCCGTCCGAGCGGCTCGATGCAATTGCCAGCCGCCATATCGGCAGCCTGCCGCGGCCGATCCGCACCATGTTGTCGGGTATCGGCGCGGCCGAAGCGCGCGGTGCGGCGCTGGCTTCGTATTTATTGTTTGAATCGACGTATACTAATGAGCTGATTCGTCTCGGCCAGCGCGATACGCAGGCCCGCAAGGACGATGTACTGGCGTTTTTCGCCGCCTGACGCGCCATGGCGCGTTTTTTTTGACTGGATGATCGTGCGGGGATTTCGACGGATATGCGGCGTGGCGTGGTTCCTGTGCTTGCTGGTAGGTGGCTGGACGGCAGCGGCGCCGGCGCGCACCTTGCGCTTCGACCAGCTCAGCGTCGAACATGGCCTGGCGCAGGAATCGGTGCTGGCGATTGCCCAGGACACGCAAGGCTTCATGTGGTTCGGCAGCCAGTCGGGCCTGAGCCGCTTCGATGGCTACCGCGTGGTGGTCTACAAGAATATCGAGGGCGACGCCACCAGCCTGGCCGACAACTGGGTCGGCGTGCTGCATGTGGACCGCGACGGCCAGCTGTGGATCGGCACCGACAACGGCCTGGATCGCTTCGATTCGGCCAGCCAGACTTTTATCCATTACGGCGTCCAGGGCAAGAGCAAGCGTGGCAATGGCAGCCGCCATATCAACGCCATCGTCGACGATGGCGCGCGCGGTTTCTGGATCGCCACCGCCGACGGCCTGCAGCATTTCGACCGCGGCACGGGCCAGTTTCGCAGCTGGCACCACGATGCGAACAATCCCGACAGCCTGCGCGACAACGAAGTGCGCACGCTGGCGCTCGACGCCCGCAAGCGCTTGTGGATCGGCACGGTAACGGGCCTGGACATGCTGGCGCCGGGCAGCGAGCGCTTCGAACATTTCGTGATCGATCCGTCGCCTGCCTCGAAATACAATCTGATTCATGCGCTGATGGTCGACCGCCAGCAGAACCTGTGGATCGGCACGCGGGCCGGCGCCGAGCGCTGGCGCCTGGGCGAACCGGGGCAGGCGCCCGTCTCGCGCCTGCGCTTGGGGCCGCAGCAGGGCTTTTCGGCGCTGCGCGTGGCCAGCCTGTACCAGGACATCGACGGCACGGTCTGGCTGGGCAGCAATGCCGATGGCCTGTTGCGCTGGCAACCCGAGAGCGACACCTTCCTGCAGTACCGGCACCAGACCGGCGACAAGGTCAGCGTGGCCGACAACCAGCTGGCCTCGCTGTACCGCGACCGCGCCGGCACCCTGTGGGTAGGCACCTGGTACAACGGCGTGAGCCGGGTCGACCTGGGCAGCGGCGGTTTTTCGCGCATGGTGCGCGCAGCCGACGACACGGCCGCGCTGGCCGATAAAAAAGTGCGCGCGCTGGCCGACGCCGGCGGCAACCAGCTGTGGCTGGCCACCAGCAAAGGGCTGAAGCGGTATGACACGCGCGACGGCACCACCGAGCTGTTCGACTTCCAGGCCACGCCCGGCATCTCGCGCGACGAACAGGTCACCTCGCTGTACGCCGGCGCGCCGGGCACGCTGTGGGTGGGCGGCAGCTCGGGCCTGCACCGGTTTGACGTGGCCACGCGGCGCTTCACCACCACGCGCTTTGCGGTGGGCGACCCGAACAGCGACACCATCCGCAATGTGGCGGGCGAGCGCAGCGGCATGCTGTGGGTCTCCACGCGCGGCGGCGTGCACCATTTCGACCCGGCCAGCGGCAAATTCACCACCTTCCGCCACGACCCCGCCGACCCGGCCAGCCTGTCCGACAACATGGTGCGCCCGGTGCTGGAAGACCGGCAGGGGCGGGTATGGATCGGCACCTTTCACGGCCTGGATTTGTACGACCGCGCCACCGGCAAGTTTCGCCACTACCGCCATGAGCCGCACGACGCATCGAGCCTCAGCCACGATGAAGTGCACTACCTGCACGAGGACAAGCGCGGCGTGCTGTGGGTGGGCACGGCCAATGGCCTGAACCGCATGGATGCCGACGCGCAGGGCAAGATCCGCTTCCGGCGCTTCCTGCGCAAGGATGGCATGGCCGACGATGCGATCGCCGGCATCCTTGGCGACGACAACGAGCAGCTGTGGCTCAGCACCAACAGCGGCGTCACCCGGCTCGACATGCGCAGCGGACAGTTCCGCAACTACGACAGCGCCGACGGCACCATCGAAGGCTCGTACTTCGATGGCGCCGCGCTGCGCGCCCATGACGGCACCATGTATTTCGGCGGCTTCAACGGCATGACGGCGTTCGTGCCGGCCGAGATCCACGACAACCGGGTGCCGCCGCTGGTGGCCATCACCGAACTGCAGATCTTCAACAAGCCGGTGGCCGTGGGGCGCGGCGAGTTTGCCCAGCTGCTGCGCGGCGCCATCAACCATACGCGCAGCCTGACCCTGACCAGCCGCGAAAGCGTGTTTTCGCTGGAGTTCGCGGCCCTGCATTTCGCCGCGCCGCAGCGCAACATGTTCGCCTACCGGCTGGTGGGGTTTGACGAGGACTGGGTCATGACGGACGCCAACCGGCGCTTCGCCACCTATACCAATCTCGATCCGGGCGAGTATGTGTTCCGCGTCAAGGCAGCCAACAAGGACGGCGTGTGGAACGAGACCGGCACCACGCTGGCCATCACCATCCTGCCGCCGATGTGGAAGACCTGGTGGTTCCGCACGCTGGTGCTGGCGCTGCTGCTGGGCGCGATCTACGGCGCCTACCGCCAGCGCATGCGCACCGTGCGGCGCCAGCAGACCAGGCTGGAAACCCTGGTCAGCGAGCGCACCGCCGAGGTGTCGCAGAAAAACCTGGAACTGCAGAGCAAGGAAATCGAGGTGCGGGCCCAGTCCGACGAACTGGCGCGCGCCAATGCCAGCCTGACGCAGAACGAGGAAAGCCTGCGCCATGCCAAGCGCAAGGCGGAAGATGCGACGCGCCAGAAATCGGAATTCCTGGCCAACATGAGCCACGAGATGCGCACCCCGCTGGCCGGCGTGATCGGCATGCTGGGCTTTGCCTTGCGCGACGGCCAGCTGCACGAGGCCACGCGCGAACAGATCCTGCGCGGCCAGGCCAATGCCCAGTCGCTGCTGGCCATCATCAATGACCTGCTCGACTTTTCCAAGATCGAGGCGGGCAAGCTAAGCGTGGAAAACATCGACTTCGCGCTCGGCGCGGCGATCGAGAACGTGGTCAGCCTGTTCGAGGAGCAGGCGGCCGCGCGCAGCATCGGCTTTGCCATCGAATTGGCGCCCGACCTGCCGGCTTTCGTGGTGGGCGACCCGACCCGGCTGCGTCAGGTGCTGGTCAACCTGGTCGGCAACGCCTTCAAGTTCACCCAGCGCGGCAGCGTGCAGGTGCGCGTCGAGCACGGCGGCCTGGCCCCGGCCGCCGTCGGCGGACGCAAGGTCAACCTGATCCGCTTTACCGTCAGCGACAGCGGCATCGGCATCGAAGCGGGCGCAATGGACCGCCTGTTCCAGAAATTCGAGCAGGCCGACGCCAGTACCACGCGCCGTTATGGCGGCACCGGCCTGGGACTGGCGATCTGCCGCCAGCTGGTCGAACTGATGGACGGCGAGATCGAAGTGGCCAGCGTGCCGGGGCAGGGCAGTACTTTCACGTTTACGCTGCCGCTGGCTGACGGGGTGGCGCCGCCGCTGGTGCCGCAGGTGGAGCTGGCGCCGCACAGCCATCAGCTGCGGGTGCTGTGCGCCGAGGATTTCCCGACCAACCAGATCATTATCCGCGTGCTGCTGGAAGACCTGGGCCACCGGGTCGACGTGGTCGGCAACGGCGCGCTGGCGGTAGCGGCCTGCGCGCAGACGCGCTACGACCTGGTGCTGATGGACGGGCGCATGCCGGAGATGGATGGCGCCACGGCCACGCGGCTGATCCGCGCCGGCGGCCTGCCGGCGTTCCCCGTGCGCGACCAGGAGGTGATGATCGTCGCGCTGACGGCCAACGCCAGCGAAGAAGACCGCAGCCGCTATCTGGGCGCCGGCATGGACGACTTCCTCAGCAAGCCGATCGACGAAGTGGCGCTGCACTGCCTGCTGGAGCGCGCGATCGAGCGGCAGCTGGCGCGCGGCCATCTGCTGCCGCAGCTGCCGTTCCTGCCGCCGCGCTTCATGGCGCGCGGGCAGGCCGAACTCGATGCGCTGTTCGGCGTGGCGCCGGCCGCCGTCGTGCTGGCGCCCGTGCCCAAGCCTGGGGTGCGCGGCGACGAGCTGCAGCGGCGCATCCGCAGCGCCTTTGCCGCCGACCTGGCGACCCGCCTGGCGGAACTGGACGCGGCGCTGGCCGCGCGCGACAGCGACGGCGCCGGGCGCCTGCTGCATGGACTCAAAGGCAGCGCCGCCTATCTCGATGAGGCGGCCCTGCACCTGCTGTGCACGGAGCTGGAGGAAGCGGCCGATGGCGGGCACTGGGCGCGCGTGGCGCTGGAGCTGCCGCGCCTGCACGCGATGCTGGCGCAGATCGCGGCCTCGGCCACGGGCGTGTAAAACAGGCAAGTTCAAACGGGGGTCCAAGACGGAAATTCGGTAGAATAAGCTACAGCGCATGGCAGGCGCAGGCGAGATGGAGGCGGCAATGAAAGTACTGGTGGTCGATGATGATGTGGTGTCGCGCATGGTGCTGATGCACCTGATCGACAGTTGCGGCGTGCACGATATCGTCGAGGCGGACGACGGCGCCGACGCATGGCAGCAGCTGGAAGGCGGCCTGCGCCCGGCGCTGTGCTTCTGCGACCTGCGCATGCCGCGCCTGTCCGGCATGGAACTGCTGCAGAAAGTGCGGGCCGACAGCGCGCTCGACGCCATGCCGCTGGTGCTGGTGTCGTCGGCCAACGACCAGGAAACCGTGCGCGTGGCGGTGCAGGCCGGCGCCGCCGGCTATATCGTCAAGCCGTTCGACCAGGAGCAGGTGCGCCAGCATCTTGACGCCTGTTGCAATCAGGTCGCAGCGCTGTCAGCCGAAGCGCCCTCGCTGACCTTGCAGCGGCTGGGCGTCGATGCCGAGCGGCTGCAGGCCTACCTGGCCGGTTTCCGGCAGCAGGCCGGCGCCGCTGCCAGTCACATCGAGGCGCTGCTGCGCGACGGCGAACCGGCGCTGGCGCGCCAGCAGGTCGAGCGCCTGCACCTGGGCTGCACCACGCTGGGCCTGCATGGCGCGGCGGCCGGGCTGGTTGCTGTGCTGCAAGCTAAGGTACTCGACGAGAAAGCGCTGCGGACGGCGCTGGCAGCGATTGAACACAGCACCCTGGCGCAGGCTCAACTGCTGCATCGCTGCGTCTGATTGCTGGTAAAAGTTCCTTTTGCACAAAATGTTGTTTTTTGACCTTCCTCCAATTGCTGCTAAAAAAGCAAACAAAAAGAAACAAAATGCAATAGAATTTCAATGTTGTCAATTCGGCGGTGTTTTGCTTCCAGCTGTGTAAGGTAGTGTTTTGCATCGTATATCGACTATTTTTTGCCACGGCATGCGATATAGGATTTTGTTAAAAGGACATAAAATGGACTTCGTATCGTCACGAGCCGTCGTATTTGCCGTCGGCCTGTTTTTGGCCGGCACCGCATCCGCGTCATCCTCTTACTCTTATCAGAGTCTCGGCACACTGGGTGGCAAGTTGAGCGCTGCCGTGGCCATCAATAATGCCGGACAAATCGTTGGTACCTCGACCAATAGCGCAGGGGTCGATCGTGCTACCCTCTGGAGTGCGGGGGGCATAAGCGACCTGGGTACCGCCGGAGGCGTATCGAGCCGGGCGTATGCCATCAATAACAACAATGAAATTGTCGGGGCCTCCAATACGGGCGGCACCGACAAGCTGCGGGCGGCAAGCTGGAGCGGCAACCAGGCCGCCGTGGCGCTGCCTTCCCTGGGGAGCGGGGCCAGCAAAGCCATGGCCGTCAACAATAGTGGCGTGCGGGTGGGCTCTGCCGGCGTTGCCGGTGGGGCGGAACATGCCGCGCGCTGGAATGAGGGCGCGGCCACCGACCTTGGCACGTTGGGCGGCTACTCCAGCTATGCCCATGCCATCAATGACGGCGGCATGATCGTCGGCGCGGCCAGCACGGCTGCGGAAGACATGCATGCCACGCGCTGGGACGGCGATGTGGCGGTGGATCTGGGCACGCTGGGCGGTTCGTTCAGCTGGGCTTACTCCATCAATAACGCCGGACAGGCCGTGGGCTACTCGAATACCGCCGGCGACCTGATGTCGCGCGCCACCATCTGGAATGGCCTGGTGGCGTCTGAACTGGCCAGCTCGGGATGGAACAATACGTTGGCTGCTGGCATCAATAACGGCGGCCAGGTAGTGGGCCAGGCGTGGAATGAAACGGGTGGGGAACATGCCGTGCTGTGGGATGGCAACTCGATGTTAGATCTGAACAGCTTCCTTGATACCGGCAGCGTGAGCGCGGGCTGGGTCCTGCGCTCGGCGAACGGCATCAATGATGACGGCTGGATCGTCGGTAACGCTTACAATACCGTGACTGGCCGGACCAACGCATTCCTTCTGTCCGCGGTTCCGGAGCCTGACATGGTTTCGTTATTGCTGGCAGGCTTGCTGGTGATCGGCGGCGTTACCGCGCGCCGCAGGATCAGCCAACAGCCGGACGACACCTTGCGCGCCGCGTAAGAAAACTGTCGCCTTGCCGGGCTGTCAATAGGCAAGACTACGCTGTATAATGCCGCTTCGTGTGTCGCCATCGTACAATGGATAGTACAAGGTCCTCCTAAGACTTAAATGCAGGTTCGATTCCTGCTGGCGACACCAGCGATCACGCGGTACCTCCCGGCAGCTGTCTCCTCGCGGACGGCAAATTTTCTGATCTATGCCGATTGAAATCCGAGTTGTCGGTACAATGCGTGCTTCATTCATCCAATCGGCGGCTGGCTTGCATATCCTGCGGTAGGCAAGGATCGGCGCCCGAGCACCTTTATTCATTATGGCTGTCATTTCTCTTTCATCGGCGCAACTTGCGTTCGGTCACGTCGCGCTGCTCGATCACGCGGAATTTTCACTGGAAACCTCGGAACGGGTCGGCTTGATCGGCCGTAACGGCACCGGCAAATCGTCGCTGCTGAAAGTCATCTCGGGCAAGTTCAAGCTCGACGATGGCTTGTTGGTGATGCAACAAGGCATCAAGATCGCCTACGTCGAACAGGAGCCGCAGTTCGATCCCGAGATGTCGGTGTTCAACGCGGTGGCGTCGGGCATGGGCGAATCGCAGGCGTGGCTGAAGGAATACGACGAGCTGACCGGCCAGTTCGGCCAGGGCAACGACGACGAACTGATGGAACGCATGCACGACATCCAGGTCAAGCTCGATGCGGCCGATGCGTGGAGCCTGCCGAACAAGGTGGAAACCGTGCTCGACCGTTTGAACCTGACCGGCGACATGCTGATGAAAACCCTGTCGGGCGGGATGCAGAAGCGCGTGGCGCTGGCGCGCGCGCTGGTGTCGGCGCCCGACGTGCTGCTGCTCGACGAGCCGACCAACCATCTGGATTTCACCTCGATCCTGTGGCTCGAAGGCCTGCTGCGCGACTTCAAGGGCAGCGTGCTGTTCATTACCCATGATCGTTCGTTCCTCGACAATGTGTCCACGCGAATTATCGAACTGGACCGTGGACGTTTGCTGTCGTACCCGGGCAACTTCACCACCTACCAGACCCGCAAGGCCGAGCAGCTGGAAAACGAAGAGGTGGAAAACGCCAAGTTCGACAAGTTCCTGGCGCAGGAAGAAGTTTGGATCCGCAAGGGCGTCAAGGCGCGCCGCGTGCGCGACGAAGGCCGCGTGCGCCGCCTCGAAGCGTTGCGCCTGACGCGCAATGCGCGCCGTGACCAGCAGGGCCAGGTCAAGCTGGAAGTCGGTTCGAGCGAACGCTCTGGCAAGATCGTGGCCGAGCTGGAAAATGTCAGCAAGCGCTTCGGCGACCGCGTGATCATCGACAACTTCAGCGGCACCATCCTGCGCGGCGACAAGGTCGGCCTGATCGGCGCCAACGGTGCCGGCAAGACCACTTTGCTCAAGATGATACTGGGGGAGCTGGCGCCCGATACCGGTTCCGCCAAGCTCGGCACCAAGTTGCAGGTGGCGTACTTCGACCAGATGCGCACCCAGCTCAATGAGGAAGCAAGCCTGATCGAAACGATTTCGCCGGGCAGCGACTGGGTCGAGATCAATGGCCAGCGCAAGCACTCGATGAGCTACCTGAACGATTTCCTGTTCTCGCCCGAGCGTGCACGCTCGCCGGTCAAGACCCTGTCCGGTGGCGAGCGCAACCGCCTGCTGCTGGCGCGCCTGTTCGCCAAGCCGGCCAACTGCCTGGTGCTCGATGAACCGACCAACGATCTGGACATCGATACGCTGGAGCTGCTGGAAGAATTGCTGGAAGACTACAAGGGCACCGTGTTCCTGGTCAGCCATGACCGCACCTTCCTCGACAATGTCGTCACGCAGGTCGTCGTCGCCGAAGGCGCCGGCAAATGGCGCGAATTCGTCGGCGGCTACACGGACTGGGAGCGCGTGCGCACCTTGCCGGTGGCCACCGCGCCAGCCAGCAAGCCTGCCGTCAAGGCCGAGGCTGCCGCACCTGCCGCCAAGAAAAAACTCAGCTACAAGGAGCAGCGCGAACTCGACGAATTGCCGAAACTGATCGCCAGGCTGGAAGACGAGCAAGCGGTGCTGGCGGCCGAGCTGTCGCATCCGGACTTCTACAAGAAGACGCCGGCCGAAGGCAAGCGCCTGAACGCACGCGTGGCCGAGATTGAGCAGGAGTTGCTTGAAGCACTGGAAAAATGGGAACAGATCGAGGCACGTGCCAACGCGTGATGGTTTCTCCGTCCCTTGTTGTAAAAAAGTAAGGATTACTTGCCACGGCAACGATTCTGCTTGATATAATTATATAATTATATTTTTTATATCGAGGGATGCATGTTTGCAATCAAAAGGACGTCATCCGGACCCCACTGTCCGATGCGTCCGCCCCGCGTCCATGGGGCGCTCCATGTTTGAGCGCGCGGCCTTGCCACGGGTCGTCCCGTTTCTCGCTTACCTCTCCTTTATTTTCATCGCCGACATGCTGGCCCGGCTCGGCGTGGCCGCCCACGACCTGCGCTGGCTGTATGTTGTCAAGATTGCCGTCGTACTTGGCATGCTGTTGTACTGGCGTCGCAGTTACACGGAATTGTCCTGGTCGCCGCCAGGCGCGCGCGCGACGGCAAGCGCCGTGGCCATCGGCTTCGTGGTGTTTGTGTTGTGGATTAATCTCGACGCCGGCTGGATGAGCATAGGCAGTTCCGAGGGCTTCGATCCGCGCACGGATGGCGCCATCCAATGGGGTCTGGTGGTGCTGCGCATCGCCGGCGCAGCACTGATCGTGCCTGTCATGGAGGAGTTGTTCTGGCGCTCCTTCTTGTTGCGCTGGATCGATGCGCCTGACTTTCTGAAACTCAATCCACGCCTGATCAGTGCCAAGGCTTTTATTGTCAGTGTGGTACTGTTTGGCTTTGAGCACAATTTGTGGCTGGCGGGCATTGTTGCCGGTGCCGCTTACAGCCTCCTGTACATGCGCAGCCAGTCACTGTGGGCGCCGGTGCTTGCGCATGCGGTCACGAATGGCGTGCTGGGCGTGTGGATAATTTCAGGTGGGCACTGGACTTACTGGTAGTATTGACCATCAAATGTTTGCTCTCAAAAGACGATAACCTATGTTGAAATTTTTGCGATTTACTTGCGGCACGTCTGCCGGGCTTGTCGCGCAGCGCCGTCTGCCGCGGACCCTGGCCAGGACGCTTCCTGTCTCGGCGCTGATGATTGCCTGCGCTACCACTGGACGGCCTGCCATGGCAGCCTTCAACGATACCATTTCGCCTTTTATTGCAACAAGCTATTCATATGATGACAATCTGTTTCGTCTCGATGACGACAGGCTGGGCATCAATGGCCAGCGTTCGGATACTTCGCGGCAAGTTCAGGCAGGTTTAGTGTTCAACCGGCCGATCGGGCGTCAGATACTGAGTGGCCAGGCGAAATGGTCGCGGGTTTATTTCGATCATTTCGACCAGCTCGATTACAGCGGCAAGGATTATCTGGCCGATCTGGAGTGGCATATCGCCAACCACCTCGACGGCCACGCAGGTGTCAGCTATACGCAAACCTTGACGCCGTTCAGTGATTTTCAAAGCACCGAGCGTAATTTGCGCACGGTGCGGCGCGAGTACCTCAACGGCGGCTGGCGCTTTCACCCCAGCTGGCAGGCGCGCGCGGGCTTTTCACGTGAGCGCTATGGTTATGATCTGATTACCCAGCGCATTTCGGACCGGCAGGAAGACGCGACCGAGCTGGGAGTCGATTTCCTGCAGTCCAGCAACAGCCGCATCGGCTTGCAATTGCGTCATCTGAAGGGCAGTTATCCGAATCGTGCAGGTTTCGAGGCGCTCGGCGTGGAGCAGGGCTACGAGCAAGATGAGGTCAAGGCGAATATTTACTGGTACGTCAGCGGAATCACGCAAGTCCAGCTGCTTGGCGGCTGGGTAAAACGCAAGAACCAGCTGTTTTCCGTGCATGACGCGAGCGGGGCCAATGGCCGCCTGACGGTGTATTGGGCGCCATTGGGCAAGGTGCGCTTTACCGGTAGCCTGTGGCGTGAGTTCGCCGCAGTGGAGAACTCGCTGGTCAGCAGCAGCCTGAACAACGGCGCCAGCATCGCCGCAGCCTGGGATGTGTCCGCCAAAGTGCGCGTGGACGCCCTGCTGCGCCGCCAGAAGCGCGATTTTTCCGCGACCACCGGCATGATTTTGCCCAGCGACGTCACCGATTCGACGCGGACGGCGACCGTCGGCGTGACGTACGCGCCGAGGCCGAATATTCAGCTGGGCGTGAACGCATTTCATGATGCGCGCACCGGCGCGGCGCTGATCAACACCGGCAGTTATCGCGCCAATGGCGTTTCCTTCACCGCTAGCGGACAGTTTTGAAGAGTATCATGACGGTGAATGACATCCCCCTCATATCGTTTTTCCAGCGTATCCTTGATCCACTGATCATCATGGGCACGCTCTACCTGCTGTCGGTCCTGTCGGGCTCCCCGTTTACGGGCTATTCGCTGGTGCTGATGATCCTGGCATTTTTTATATCTTCCTCGGTCTTTCATAATGTGGACCCGTACCGCACCTGGCGCAGCGGACGCATGCTGGCCTATGCACGCGACGTGCTGGTCAGTTGGGGCATCACGGTGCTGATCCTGTTCTGCCTCGGAATGGTAACGGGCTTGGCGTTTCACTTCGATGGTCATCTGCTCGGCGCCTGGTTTCTGCTCACGCCTTTCATTCTGTTGGGCAGCCATCTGGCGACGCGCCGTCTGTTAGCCGATCCTGGCCGCGACAGTGAAGTGCGTTCCGTGGTCATTATCGGCGCCAATGACGCCAGCCTGCGGTTTGCCGCCACCATCGCGCGCAATCCGAATCTGTTCATGCAGGTACATGGCTATTTCGATGACCGTACCGATGATCGCCGGCCGGAAAAGATGCTTGAACCGATGCTGGGAAAGATGGCGGATATTACCGCCTATGTCCGCGAAAACAACATCAAGATGATCTTCATCAGTCAGCCGATATCGGCCCAGCCGCGGATACGCAAGATGCTCGACGAGTTGCAGGATACGACGGCATCGGTTTATTTCTTACCGGATATTTACATTTTCGATTTGATGCAGGCCCGCTTCGACAATGTGGGTGGCATGCCGGTGATCGCCATCCGCGAATCGCCCTTTACCGGCTTTAACAGCATGGTCAAGCGCGGCAGCGATATCGTGCTCGGGGGCTTGATCCAGATCCTGCTGCTGCCGCTTATGCTGCTCATCGCGGTCGCGGTAAAGGCCACGTCCAAAGGGCCGGTGATATTTCGCCAGCGTCGCTATGGTTTGTATGGCGAAGAAATTATCGTCTACAAATTCCGCTCCATGACGGTCAGCGAGGATGGCGACAAGGTGGTGCAGGCAACCAAGAATGACCAGCGTGTGACGCGGGTGGGCGGATTTCTGCGCCGGACTTCGCTCGATGAGCTGCCTCAGTTTATCAATGTATTGCAAGGCCGTATGAGTATCGTCGGACCGCGTCCGCACGCGGTCGCGCACAACGAGCAATACCGCAAGCTGATCAAGGGATACATGTTGCGTCACAAGGTCAAGCCAGGCATCACCGGATGGGCGCAGGTCAATGGCTTGCGCGGCGAGACGGAAACCCTGAACAAGATGGAGGCGCGGGTGCAGTATGACCTCGACTACCTGCGGAACTGGTCGTTATGGCTCGATATCTGGATCATTGTTTGTACCATCAAAGTGGTGCTCAAGCGCGACAACGCGCATTGATTTTGCCTGGCTGCGGCACGTGCTTCACGCGCGTGCACAGTAGAGGTAAATTTTGTTTTCTCTGAAACAATCCGCGCTAGAATGGCACCTCTGTCCTCGACGGACCGCAGTGGAAACAGGCTGGATGCCGTTGCCGCGAGCCGCCGCGGAGACACTGTTAAAAATTTTATTTAGGCAACTTAATGATTTTTTAAGCAAATATTTTTATTAGTGCTATGCATCCTATGGCTACCTATTTATAATATTGTTAATGATGTTGTCTTATTGAATAGATTTGCGCAGGTAACTATGTACGTTTTGCAGCGTCGTTTCCCTGGCAAGAAGCAGGCCCGGCCGGCTGCTTCCGCTTGTGTCAGCAGCATATGCAGCATGAACCATACCAGAATGAAGGAGTAATTTTGAAGCATTTACATATGACAGGCTTGACACCTGCTGGACGCACCCCTGGTCAACGTGCTCTGTTAAGCGCAATTGTGTTATTGACGGCCGTAGGCCTGTCCGCCTGCGGTGGCAAGAAAGAAGAAAAAGCAACCCAGTCCCTGGCAAGCGTCAATGGTGAAGAAATCACGGTTCTGCAACTCAATGAGGAACTGCAGCGCTCCGGCGTGCAGGCGGGGCAGCAAGAAGCTGCCAGCAAAGTGCTGCTGGAGTCCTTGATCGATCGCCAGATTTTGCAGAATGAAGCAGTCAAGGACAAGACGGATCGCGATCCGAAAGTGGTGCAGGCGATCGAACGGGCCAAGGCCCTGATCATTGCCCAGGCGTATATGCAGAAACGGATCGGCACGGTCGCCAAGCCAACCCCGGCAGAAGTGGAAGACTACTTTGGCAAGCATCCCGAGTTCTTTACTCAACGCAAGCAGTTTGACATGAAGCAGTTGATTATCCCCAGCAGCGACGTCAACGACAAGCTGAAGGCGACGATGGACGGCGCCAAATCGCTGGAAGAGGTCGCGGTGTGGCTGGAAGCGAACAATGTCAAATTCGGGCGTACCCAGGTGTCGCGCACCAGCGCGGATCTGGCGCCAGACCTCAGCAGTAAATTGCTTTCCATGCCCAAAGGGCAGCTTTTTATCGTGCGTGAAGGTGACCGCACGCTGCTTATTTCGCTCGCCGACGTGAAGGACAGTTCGGTCACGCTGGCGCAGTCGGCGCCGCAAATCGAGCAGTTTTTGTTTAACAAGAAAAACAAGGATGCCGCTGACGCCGAGCTCAAACGCCTGCGTGCCCAAGCGAAGATTGAGTATCTGAACAAGAAGGACGCCAGCCCCGCACCGGCCACGACTACGCCTGCGGCGCCCGCTGCGGCAAGTACACCCACCGCAGCAAGCACGCCCGCAACCCCGGCCGCGCCTGTAAACGGACTGTCGCCCGAGGCGAACGAGCGTGGTGTTGCTGGTTTGAAATAACCGCAATGTCTGTCCCATCACTTTTAAGAAGAATTGAGTAAAACAACATGAAACGACTCGCACTCTGGATTCTGACTGCCTTCCTGGTCTTCGGCGCCGGCTTTGCCGCGGCTGCCGATGTATTGCTGGGCGCTGGCGATGTGCTGCGCATTTCGGTGTATGGCAGCCCCGACCTCTCCCTTGAGACCAGGGTCAGCGAAGCGGGAGAAATCACCTTTCCGCTGGTTGGCACGGTGGCAGTCGGTGGCCTGGCCGTTTCCAGCGCCGAGAAGAAGATCGGGGGGTTGCTGGAAAGCGGCGGATTTCTGCGCAAGGCCCAGGTAAACATCATTGTCACCACCTTGCAGAGCCAGCAGGTTTCCGTGCTGGGGCAGGTAAACCGGCCGGGGCGCTATCCACTGGAGGGCAAGCGTACCCTGATGGATATGCTGGCGATGGCTGGTGGCCTGGGCGCGGAGGGCGGCGACGCGGTCAGCCTGATACGCAAGCGCGGCGGGACGACCAGCAAGGAAGTGGTTGATATCGTCGACATGGTGCGCACCGGTGATTTCAAGCGTGACCTGGATTTGGCCGGCAATGACGTCGTGTACGTGGAACGCGCACCGCGCTTCTATATCTACGGTGAGGTACAGCGCCCTGGCGCTTTTCGCCTTGAGCGCGCCATGACGGTGCTGCAGGCCTTGTCGGTTGGCGGCGGACTCACGCAGCGCGGAACGGAACGCGGCATTCGCATCAAGCGGCGCGATGCGGACGGCAAGCTGCAGATACTCGATGCCAAGCATGACGATCTGTTGCAAGTCGATGATGTTGTGTATGTAAAAGAAAGCCTGTTTTGAGGACCGAATCTTTCTTAGTCATTACGACCCTGTTTTTTAATTTGTCATGAGAGTTCCGTCATGAGATTTTCCCAATTGTTGTTGATTTTGCGTGCGCGCCGATGGATTCTGATCGGGACGGTTTTGTTTACTGTATTGGTCACGTTGGGTGTCAGTCTTTTATTGCCTAAGACATACAAGGCTACCAGTTCGCTATTGCTGAACTACAAGGGCGTGGATCCTGTCACGGGCCTGTCGATGCCGGGTCAACTGTTGCCAGGTTATATGGCAACCCAGATTGACATCATTACCAGCAAGAATGTCGCATTGCGCGTGGTCGATAAATTGGGCCTGGCCAACAGCGAGGCGGTACAAGCCCAGTTTCAGGAGGCCACGCAAGGGCGTGGTACCTTGCGGGACTGGCTTGCCGACCTGCTGCTGAACAAGTTGGAAATCGTACCGTCGCGTGAAAGCAGCGTGGTCGATGTGAGTTTCAAGGGCAGCGATCCGCAGTTCGTGGCCGCCATTGCCAATGCTTTCGCTGACGAATATCAAAAAGTGAGCATTCAGCTGAAAGTCGAACCATTGAAGAAAGCTTCGGCATATTTCAATGAGCAGACCAAGCTGCTGCGTGATAACGTGGAATTGGCGCAAAGCCGTTTGTCCAAGTACCAACAGGAAAATGGCATTGTCAGCGTCGACAATCGCCTGGACGTCGAGTCGAATCGGCTCAATGATTTGTCCGCGCAACTTGTTGCCGCTCAGGGCATGGCGATGGAAGCGCGCTCGCGTCAAGGCATGGCGCAGGGTGGCATGAGCGCTGAATCGCCAGATGTCGCGTCCAATCCGCTGATTCAAAACCTGAAGATCGGCCTTGGCAGCGCCGAATCGAAACTGGCGGAGATCGATCAGCGTCTGGGCCGCAACCATCCGCAATATCAGAGCGCGAAGGCCGAAGTGGATCGCCTGCGTGCCGATTTCAATGCCCAGCTGAAAATTGCTTCCAGCAGCGTGGGTAACAATGCGCAAATCATGTCGCAGCGCGAAGGTGCCGTGCGCGCCGCATTGCAAGCGCAAAAGGACAAGGTACTGCTGCTGAACCGGACGCGCGACGAGATGAATGTGTTGAACAAGGATGTGGAAAGTGCTCAACGTGCATTTGATGCCGCATCACAGCGTTTCGCGCAGACCAATATCGAAGGCCAGTCCGAGCAGTCGGATATTTCCATCCTCAACCCCGCCGTACCGCCGATCAGTCCGGCAGGCCCCAAGGTCTTCCTCAATACCGTGGTTTCCGCTTTTCTCGGTTTCATGCTGGGTCTGGCGTTCAGTCTGCTGGCCGAAATGCTGAACCGTCGCGTGCGCTCAGAGGCGGATTTGGTTGCTGAGTTGCAAGTTCCCGTGCTGGGCGTGCTCGAATGGGGCACAGCAAAATCGAAGCGCTCGTCGCTCAAGAAGTCTCCCCTCATCCGCCGCCTGAGTGCCAATTGATATGGAAAATACTATGACGTCCCCCCTGCCGCGCGTGACTGCGCGCCCGGCTTCCACCCATGGTGATTCCAGCATCGGCGCCTTGCTGCTCGAGGCGGGAAAGATTACGCCAGAAAGTGCCGAGCGTGTGCTGCGCATGCAGAAAGAACTGGGGATACGCTTTGGCGAAGCGGCCGTGCGCCTCGGCCTGGTGACCCAGGAGGATATCGAACAGGTGATTGCGCGTCAGTTCGACTATCCTTACCTGCAAAGCGGGAGCGGCACATTTTCCGAGAAACTGATCGCGGCCTACCAGCCGTTTAGCCCCCAGGTGGAAATGCTGCGGGCCGTGCGCAGCCAGCTGATGTTGCGCTGGTTCGCGCGCGGTAAAAAGTCGCTGGTAATTGTGAGCATTGACTCCGGTGACGGCGCCAGCCTGTTCGCGGCCAATCTGGCGGTGGTGTTTTCGCAGCTGGGAGAGCAGACATTGCTGGTCGATGCCGATCTGCGCGAACCCGGCCAGCACGAGATCTTCGACATCAAGGGGCGCCAGGGCCTGTCTGACATACTTGCTGGTCGGGCCCAATATGACGTCATCAACAAGATCGATTCTTTCGTCGACCTGTCGGTGTTATCCTCCGGAACTGTGCCGCCCAACCCCCAGGAATTGCTCGCACGTCCCTTGTTTGGCGAACTGCACGACAAGCTCAACGCCCGCTATGATGTGGTGCTGTACGACGCGCCCGCATTCTCGCTTGGTTCCGACTCGCTGGCTGTGGCCATGCGCGCCGGCGGGGTATTGCTGGTAGCGCGCAAGCACCACACCCGACTGGAAGATATCAACGCAATCAATGAGCAAATCATCAATAGTGGTGCCGAGTTGGTCGGTTCGGTCCTGGTAGAATTCTGATGAACAGCGCGCTCGATACGAGGAAGAGCATGATGCCACTGCTCAGCCGCAGGATGATGTTCGAATGGCTGCCGGTGCTCATCGGCTTTGTCGGGCTGTACGCGAGTTCGTTCCATATCTTTTTCACGCAGGTCTGGAATCGCGATGATACGGCGCACGGACCGATGATCCTGGCGCTGTCATTGTGGCTGATGTATCGCAAGCGCAGCGAGATGCTGGCGGTCGCGCGCGACAACACCTCTTCGCCTGTGGCCTGGCTGTTGCTGGCGTTCGGCTTGCTCTTGTTCATTGTCGGAAGATCACAGCAAATCCTCGCACTCGAGTTTTCGTCGCTGATTACCGTAATGGCGGCCATTTTGCTGCTGAAACTTGGCTTTGCCTCGCTGCGTGTCTACTGGTTTCCGTTCTTTTTCCTGTTGTTCATGATACCGCTGCCCAGTTCCCTGGTGGCGCTGTTGACCATGCCGATGAAAATGGCTGTGTCGTATGTCTCCGAGCATCTGTTGTTCTGGGCCGGTTATCCGATCGCGCGCAGCGGCGTGATTCTGCAGATCGGCCAGTATCAGCTACTGGTGGCCGATGCCTGCGCCGGCCTGCAAACCTTGCTGGCGCTCGAATCGCTGGGCCTGTTGTATCTGAACGTGGTGCGCCATACTTCCACCATCCGCAATATCGGCCTGGCACTGCTGATCGTGCCGATTTCCTTCACCGCCAACGTGCTGCGCGTGATCGCTCTGACGCTGATCACCTATTATTGGGGCGATGCGGCAGGCCAGGGATTCCTGCACGGCTTTGCGGGGATGGTGTTGTTCATCAGTGCGCTGATCCTGATCATTTCGGTCGATTCGCTGTTGCAATGGCTGGTCAGCTGGCGACAGCGGTCCGCGCATCGCAACCAATAAGGCAGATATCATGAAAAAAATCATAGTGGCGGGCGTCGCGATGGGCTGCCTGATGCTGTTTTCGGGTGCGGTGGCCAAGTTGCTGACGCCGACCGTCAAGATTGCCGATACGCGTCCAGCGGTCGATCTTGCCAAGGCGATTCCGCTCCAGTTTGGCGACTGGGAAGAAGACCGTGCGCAGGTATCGAGCGTGGTGAACCCTAGTACGGAAGCGGCGCTGAAGGCCATCTACGCGCAGACACTGTCGCGGACGTATGTCAACAGGGAGGGCGAGCGCATCATGCTGTCGATCGCATATGGTACCGATCAGTCCGATAATCTGTCCGTCCATTTCCCCGAGGGCTGTTATGTGGGGCAGGGGTTTGGCGTGACACCGACCGCCTTTGAGCCGGTGCGGACCGGCTTCGGCGATATTCCTTCCGCCCGCCTGGTCGCGAACATATACACGCGCATCGAACCGGTGACTTACTGGATCGTCGTCGGAGACAAAGTGGTCACCACCTCTTGGGATATGAAAAAGGTCAAACTTGCCTATTCATTGAAGGGCTTGATACCGGATGCCACGCTGATGCGGGTTTCTGCCATTAATCCCGATACCGCCGCCGGCTACCGCCTGCAGCAGCAATTTGTCGACCAGATGCTAAAGGCGCTTACTCCTGCGCAACGTCTGCATTTTGCCGGGCTGACTCATTAATTCCGTTGGCCCGGGACGCCTGCTGTGGTCCCCTGTCATGCGGGCTAGCCATCAGTGTCTGCACGACCAGGCACTGGTATCGGCATATCAATCGGACCATCCATGAAATTTTTCCGCCAGAATCTGACTCCGTCAGCGCCCACCTATCCGTCAGCCATGCAGCGCCGTGGCGCGCATCGCCAGACGACATCGATGTTGCTGACGGTCGTGGCAATTGCCATCCTGCTGTTGCTCACCGCGCTGGCCAGTGCGGTGGTAGCGCTCGGGTCTTACCAGCTGACCATCGTCGTGATCGGCGTGCTGGTGATGGTGCCCGTCATCTGGCTGATCCGGGTCAAGGATCTCTTGCCCCTGATGTTCGTATATATTTTTATTATCCAGGGCATCGCCGAAGAGTTTTTCAAGCTGCGTTTTGCGGTCTGGATGGGCAGTGCGCTGGCGATCTTTTTCCTGGCCCGCGCACTGCTGGAAGTCACCATCTTCCAGCGTCCGAACCGTGACAAGGTTGCCGTCGTGTCGAGCGGCATGGTCGCCGTCTGTATCGCGGCCGGCGTGTATCTGGCATGTTTCTTTTTTGGCATGGCACTAGGCAGCGGCACCATCAAGCAGAATATTTCCGCGTTGCGCTTCGGCTTGCCGATGTTCGGCATCCTGCTGGCCATGTATTGCATCGAACTGCCCAAGGCACGCATGCGGTTTTTATGGGGCATGGTCGTCGTCATCGCGGTCTTGCAATTGCCGCTGGTTATTTATCAGCATTTCTTCGGCATGGGATTGATCGGCTGGGACGCCGTGGTGGGCAGCTTTGGCCATGGCATGAGTCCGGTGTTGGTGCTGTTTTCGCTGGCGGCCATGCTGTTTTGCGTAGCCTGCTGGGTCCGCGGCATCATGCCGGGCTGGCTAGTGCTGCTCGTCTTCCTTGTGAGCATGGGCAATATCCTGTTGGGTGAGGTCAAGGCCGTGGCGCTCTGGTTGCCGCTGGGCTTGCTGCTCATCATGCGCAAGCGCGTCCTGAAAAATATCGTCGCCTTCCTCATGTACTCCTGCTTTATCGCCATTTTCATGAGCGCCACCTTTGTTGCCTACAAAAGCATGTATTGGGGTGACAGTGCGAAGATGGGCAGTACGGTTGGGCAGAACCTGGGCAAGGCCGGCGGCTACTTTTTTGATCCTTATGAAATCAAGTATGGCACTGGCGAGGTCAGCCGTATCGCGTCGCTCTATCTGTGGTATCGCGACCCGCTGCCGCCGGCGGTCAATCGCCTGATCGGCTACGGTCCCGGCGCCAGCCAGATCGGCGAAGGTACGGGCTACGGGGTGGTGGCGATGCGCTATCGTCCGCTGCAGATCAATGCCACCGCGTTATCCATGTTGCTATGGGATGTGGGCATCCTGGGCGCCCTCAGTTTTATCCTGCTGATTGCCTGCGGCGTCGGCATCGGCTGGCGATACGTGCGTAACGGACGCGGTACTCCATGGGAACAGGCGGTCGTCGATACGAGCATGGTCATGCTGGTATTAATGCTGACTTCGCTGGTATACAACCGCACGCTGCTCGACACCAGCACGGTCCAGTTGCTATGTTTCTTTTGCCTCGGCTGCATCGTGCAATACAGTCGCTTCGGCCGGCACGCGTCCGTGCCGGCTGTTGCGCACGACGCCTGAGACATATGTCGAACGCCTTACCTGCCCCATCTGGCGACGGCGCCTGCCGCCGGACGCCCGGGCATCATTGATTGGTTGTGAAAAGTGAGAAAGTTGTGACAGCGAAGCGTGCCCCGAACAGCCTGTTTAAAAATAGTGTTTTTTCCTTTTTGCTCAATGTATCGGCGACCGCCATCAGTTTTTTTGCCATACCAATTACCTTGCGGATCATGGGCTTGCAACACTATGGCAGCTTTGTCTTTGTGCAGGCTGCGGCAGCCATCGTGTTTACCCTGGTGACCCTGCAGTACTGGCAGGGGCTGCTGGTCGAGTTTCCCGGGAAGGCCAGTTCGGCTCAGACATTGAAGCGGCATGTATTGCGCAGCGTGTCATTTGAACTGGTCGGCATTGTGATGGCCTTTGCGGTAATCTTGGCGCTGCCCCTGTTTTCTCTGGACCAGGTCAGTGTTTTCAAGTGGACCGATCTGCTGCTCATCATCCTGTCGACCCTGCTGCCGACGCTCGGTTCGCTGGTGGCGTTTTACCGCCTGACCGACCGTTACCGGACCTTGATGGTCGTGGGTTTGCTGTGCAATATTTTGCGGCTGGTGTTTCTCAATATCGCGTGGCATGTTTCCCCCACCGTGTCCGCCGTGGTGCTGTCCTATGCTGCGCCTGAAATCCTGCGTTCGTCCTATCTGGGCTGCTCGTTATTTTTCATGAAGTCGGCCGGGCAGGCGGTAGAAGAAGGGCCGCCACTGCAACAGAGCAAGATTTACTCGGCGGGGAAATGGAGCACGGCGCAGGCCGTTGCCGACCTGCCCGTGGCCCATGTCGACAAGATCCTGGTCGGGCTGGCATTGAGCCCCGAAGCGCTTGGCATTTACAATATTCTCAAGCGCCTGTACAGCATCATCAACATGGCCACCGCGCCGGTCTATATGAACTCCATTCCTGAATTTGCCAGGAAGGTCAACCGCGACGACTTGACGGGCGCCTATGCGCTGTGGCGCAAGACCATCCTCTTGCTGATGCCGATCTCGGCCTGCATAGGAATCGTTTTCTTTGTCACGCGCGGGATCTGGACCGGCTTTGTCTATCATGGCCTGGCCAGTTACAGCGGCGAACTGTTCGTGGTGATACTGACGGCCGTGATTGCGGGCAGTTTCATCACGTCCCATGCCTTTTACTGGGCCCTGGGCAAGAAGCGTCAGACCACCATCATTACGGTGACGTCCAATATCATCTATCTGGGCCTGCTGCTGTTGCTGAGCGCGAAATTCCAGCTGATCGGCGCACTGGTGGCGTTCCTGATTCACGTGTCGGCGGTAGTACTGGTGAAAGTGGTTTTCCTGCTAAAAGAAAGAGGTAGCTACGTATGATCCCCAAGAAAATTCATTATTGCTGGTTTGGCGATAATTCCATGTCGGTCCTGAATCAGCGCTGCATCGCCTCCTGGCAGCGCCTGTGTCCCGATTACGAACTGATCATGTGGAACGAGAGCAATTCCGACATCGATAACGAATATTGTCGGCAAGCGATCAAGCAGAAAAAATGGGCGTTCGTGTCCGATTGGGTGCGTTTCGACGTGCTGCACCGGCATGGCGGCATTTATCTCGACACGGATGTCGAGCTGATCCGGACGCTAGACGGCCTGCTGGGGAAAGAAGCCTTGCTTGCGGCATATGAAAGCGCCGAGATCATCGGCACCGCTTTCATTGCCGCGCCGGCCGCCCATCCCGCCATTGATGCCAGCCGACAAATAGTGCTTGGCCATCTTACCGCCTTGCGCAAGTTTGCCACCTCGCCCAGGATCTTGAAGCAAGGCATGGAGCAGGTGGGCATGCGGGGTTGCGATGTCCTGCCCAGTCAGGTCTTTTTCCCCTTCAATCCCTTTGACGACGGCAATGCGCGCAATGCCGGCCAACTGATGTACGAGGATGTCGGCGCGCAGACCTTGGGCATCCACCACTACGCCATGTCCTGGAGCTTTGACAAGGAAACCAGTCTGGTGGAGCGGATCCGCAACAAACTGAGAAGGCGGCCGGACTGGAGGCTCACCGTTGCATTCTGAATCCAGCCCAAAATGCCTGCTGATTGTCTATCTGCCAGAGGCACAGCTGCCGCGCTTCCCCGACCAGATGGCGCGCTTCGAGTTCCTGCGCCGGCGCTATCGGATCAGCGCCCTCATTTCCTCCGGCGACATCGGCGTCGACATGCCGCACATCATGCGCGTGGCGTCGCGCAACCCGTTGCTGTTTGCGGTCAAGGCCGCTGCTGCGGTGCACAAACTGCCGGTCGATTATGATTTCATCTACGTGATCGGCGTCCCCGCGCTGATGCTGTTTGCCTTCACCGCACCGCGCCGCCCGGTGATCGCGTACGCGCCCACCCATTATCTGCAACACTTTGGCGATCCCGCCTCGCTGGCAGGGAAAAAGAAGCTGGTCGCGGCATTGAAGCGGCAGGTGTTTTTTCGCGGCTTGAAAAAGGTGTCATCGCTGAGCAGCATCTCGCGCCAGCTGGAGCAGCTGTATCAGCCCTTGGTGCGGCGCGTGCTGACCATTCCGATGGGGGTGGACCTGCAACTGTATGCGCCGCGCGCGCCTCTGGCTGCGTTGCCGGTGCCGCTACGCATCGTCTATGCCGGTTCCGGCGGGCAGGGACGCGGCATGGAATTGATTGCTTCCTGTGCCAGGAGAATCCTGTGCGAGCAGACCGCGGTGGAGTTTCACCTGATCGGCTGTCGCGATGCCATGCTTGAGCGGCTGCTGGTGGACGAACCGGCCTTGCGGACGGTGCTGCATCTGTTGCCGGCCATGCCCTACGCGGAAGTGATCGCCAGCTATGGCCGCATGGATGCGGGGCTGTCCCTGCTGGAATCGAATATTTTTTATCGTGCCTCCCCGCCACAAAAGATATTCGAGTACATGGCCGCCGGCTTGCCCATGATCTGCAACCGGATCGTGACGCATACCGATTATGCCGGGGCCAGCGCCGTGCTGGTCGACTACGAGGCAGATTCGCTGTTCGAGGGGATTATCGACATGTGTACCCACTATGGTCGCTATCGAACTGCCGCCGCGGCTATCGCCAACGACATGGGCAGCTATTCCTACGAACAGGTGGAACGGGCGTTTCATGCCGAGATTGCGCGCCAGCTTGGGTCCGTGAGTGGCTAGCTCAGGTACTCCGCGTGCCCTTCAAGATCGGCCTGGTTGGCCAGAATGTCGTAGTCAAGCTGGTCCACCCTGCCGATGATTTTGGCAGGTACGCCTCCCACGATGGCGCCGGCCGGCACGCTTTTGGTCACTACCGCATTCGGTGCGATGATGACCCGGTCGCCAATAATGACCGGGCCGGCGATGACTGAGCCGGCGCCCATGAAGACCTGATCGCCGATGTACGGCACGTTCTTGTACGGTCCCTTGCCGATGATCCGCACACCGATGCCGATCCGGCACCCGCTGCCGATCCGTGCACCATCAATGATGACGGTGGCGATGCCTTTGCAGATCAGATAGCTGCCTTTGCCGATATCGGCCGTGGGCGGCACCTTAGAGTTATAGACCAAGAAAATGAGCAGCTGGAACAAACTGGGGATGACGGGGATATTTCTGACGTAAAACCAGCGGGCGATACGGTAAAAGACGATGGCATTGGGCATGGCGGTAGATTCCTGTCGCAAAGAGAACGGACGACGGCACACTCAGCGTGCCAGCGTTGCGTACCGTGCCGCCAGCTGTGCGCTCAGGACGCGATAGCTGCGGTGTTGTTCGATGAACGATGGGCCGCTGGCTGCGCGCTGGCGGGCCGCCGCAGGGGCTTGCAGAATGGCGCATATCGCGGTCGCCATCGCCTCGGCAGTACTGGCAGTCAGCCACCCGGCGGCACTTTCGCGCAGCACGAAGGCCTGGTCCGGAATATCGTTGCCGACCGCAGGAATGGCCAATGCCAGGTATTCGAGGAGCTTGGTGGGCGAGCTAACATCGAACAGTGTATTGCGCGGTACATAGGAAATGGCCACATCGGCGCTGGCCAGCAAGGCCCATGCCTCGGAGGACGGCAGCCAGCCCGTAATCTTGACGGCCGATGCCAGGCCGAGCGCGGCAGCATGCGCGAGCAGTCCGTCGGCGCCACCCGCCGTGCTCGCTTCACCGATCAGCAGCAGGCGGGCGTCGGGCACGCTCTGGCGTACCAGCAGCAGGGCATCGATGACGTGTTCGAGTTTGCGGGCATGGTTCAGTGTTCCCAGGTAGGACAGCAGCGGCACCCCATCCCAGCCGTCGAGGCGGCGGGAGGCCAGGTGTGCGGCATTGAATAATTCCATGTCGACGCCCATCGGCACGGCGCTCATTTTCTCCGCACGGATGCCGTGTGCCGCCACGTGCTCCAGCATCGCGTCGCTCTGGACAAAGACATGCTGCGCACGGGGCAGCACAAAGCGATACAAAATGGCGCGCTCGACCAGGCCTTTCGCCAGCTTGAGGCGATTGCGCACGCGGCCGCGCTCGCCCGCATGGGCTTGCGCATTCTCGATGCGCGCTTCGCACATGAGGAAAGAAAGCCAGTACACAAACGGAATGCCCTTGGCGCGGGCAATGAGCAATCCCAGCAGGCCGATGGGCACCATGTCGCGGACCTGGATCAGATCGTAGTGGCGTTTGTCCGCTGTCAGCAGCGTCCGCAGGCAGGTCCAGAAAAAGGCCAATTCGCGCAGCGCATGGCTTTTGAAGTAGGGGCCACGTATGACTTGTTGGAAACCCTGAGCAACTTCAGGCGCATTTTCCGTCTTGCCGACAATACTAGAGTCGATGCCATGGCGTGGCAGATATTTTGCAAACAGCGCCGTGACATCCGCACGGTAAGTGGGCAAGGCTTCGGGAACAAATTGGAGGATTTTCAAAGGCGTGATCCAAAGATAAAGTTCAGTAGCGGAAACGTTGCCATAAATGCAAAAATGGCAACCATGATGTTATCATGGTTGCCATTTTACTGCTTAAAAGATATTAGTTGTCGTACTCGATCACCTGCTGTTGACAACTTATTTCGGCAGTGTCACGACTTGGCTTCCTATCTGCAAGGTGCGGCCAGTTGCGGTCGGGGTGAGCTTGATGGCAGGGCGTTTGCAGTCCACATCGAGCACCATCAAAAATTCGGCTGACTTACCGGCGCTTGTCTTGGTAAAGGCGCCATGATCCTCGGTCTTGGCATATGGATTGGCCGGTGCCGTGATCTTCACATATTTCTCGGGGGTCGTCGGCAGCGCCGAAATGCACAGGCTGCTATTGCCATTGACAATCTTCACCGCACTGCTGCTCTCGGTGGCAATGGCGGTCGGTGCGTGCAGATTCCACTCGAACACGCGCGCCGTCGGCGACACCAGCTTGTCGAGCACGACGATGACATTGCTCGAACGCAAGTACCACAGTTTGCGGATGGCCGACGTCAGCTGGGCGCCGTAGGCCGGCGTTGCATCGCCTTCCACATAATCGCTCGCGGCCGTGGTGGAAAAGGCGGTAATGCTGCCGTTGCGGGTGATATTGTCGCGGCCTTCCGCGATCTGCCCCACGCCACCATCGAATGTGATGCCATTGTGTGCCTTGGTCTGGCGGTACCACGACACGCTCAGCGGCGAGTAATAGTAGTCCTGATAGCCCGCTTCCGAAAGCAGTCGGCGTCCGCCGCTGTCGACCACGATCGTGTTCTGGTCGCCATGGCTGTGGTTATAGGCGCCGTAAGGGCTGGACTTGAAGTAGACCGAGGTGCGCAGAGGATTTGCCAGGTCGGAGTGCATCGCTGCCCATCCGATGCTGGGATAGATCGCGGCATTCGGCGGCGGCGTCGGATTGGTCACCTTGGTCACTGGCAACGGATACTCCGAGACCAGCTGAATCAGCGGGTCTTCGCTTCCGCTGAGCTGATTGGCGTACCAGGCGGCGTTCGGGTTTTGCACACGGGAGGCAAATGATTTCAGCACGGAAAAATCAATTTTCAGTTCATGCTGGTCGCCAAAAACGAATCCTGGCGTACCCGGCGGCAGGAAATGAGCAAACATGCGCGCAAAGCCCACTGCCCATGGCTTGTCGTACAGGTTCACGCCGGTGGCTTCCTTGAGCGGACCCCACACTTGTAGCGAAGCGGCCGCTTCATACAGGCCGTAAGGGGTGCCGGCCGCATAGCCGCCTTCCGGACCGCTCCAGACAAATACGGCATTGTAATAAGCGCGTGCAGAAAACTCGAACCAGGCGTCTGCGGCAGGCACGCTGTCATCCAGCACCAGGCTCGAGATCAAGGCCAGATAACCGAGCGCGACGGCACCATGGGAATCGTAAGGATACTCATCCATGCGACCGTCATAACTGGACAGATCGGTGTACATGGTGCCGGCGCGCCTGACGACCATGGCCTGCCAGCGTGCGCGGCGTTCCGGTTCCAGCGAATTCCACAGGAAATCCGTGCCTTTCGCCAGACTCAGCGTAATGGCGCGGTGAACGGAATCACTGTATTCATAACCGGTGTTGCCATCCGGATTGAGCGAGACCAGTTCCTCGCCACGTTTTTTTGCCTCGGTCAGATAACGCGCTTCACCCGTGAGGCGATACAGCAACGCCGCCGCTTCCAGTTGATGCGTGATCGCAAACACACTGACCCTGGTGTTATAGACGGCCGTGCTCAATGCCGCGCCTTGCAGGGTTTTCATCGATGGCCACAGGCTGTCGCCGACGGAGGCCAGCGCCATGCCGGTGGTGACATCGGTGGTCAGCGCCTTGTATGCCGCGCCACGGTCCGTCTTCATCTTGTCGGTCCAAGAAGCATACGGCAGGAAAGAGGGCGGCAACTGCCGTGAGCGCCCGTGCTTCAGGATCGCCGCTCTCAGCTCGGTAGTTTCCGGCACTTCGAATTTGTTCGAGGCGGCCGTGATGGTGAAGCCGCGCGGCGTGGACCAGTCATTATTGTTGTTAGGCCGGACACGCCAGGTATAGTTGCCCGCGGCAAATGCTTTTGCTGGCAAGAAAAAATTGCGCGGCGTGTTATAACGGCTAATGACTCCTGTTGCCGAAGTTACCTCCAGCACATAGCCTGCAGGTTTCGGGTATACAGGGTAGCGCGCCCAGGTAAACGAAGGCGGATTTTGTGCTTGGGCATCCATGCGCGCGGGAGCGGGACGAATGACCAGAGGTTCTTTTGATTCAGCCCAGTCGGCATAGCTGGGCGTGGCGCTTGTCCCCAGCACGGCAGCCAGGGTGCAGGCAAGAAAGCGTATCTCTGTTTTCATCGTAACTCCTTCATGTGGATGTCGAGCACTATGCTGGGAATCAGCTTGCATGTACCGTCTGGCGGAATGGCACTTGTTAGATGGTGGTATTGCAATTTTACCAAAAAAAGCTCTTGTCAAGCGTCATGAAAGACTATTCCCGGCTTGTTTGATCAGGCTCAGATGCAGCTAGTTTAGCATGTGTGCAGGTAACTGCTGGTTGCTCAGGGACAACGATTTCTGTTCTTTCCTCCTCTGAAGAAAGTGTCCTATGGTAAGTTTTTGTGTTTTAAAAATAGTTTTTCAAGGTAACTATTTTTACTAAATAAGTTCTTGGTGGAAATCAAATTCGATGTTGACCAAGTTTATTTGTTGCTGAAGAAAATAAATTATGAAAAATATCGTTTTTTTGTTAACCTTGTTGACAAGTAATAAACTATACTCGCAGATATGATTACTATATTGTTGCTTGGGCCATCCCTGGGCGCTGTCAGTGGGGTCAGCACCCATCTGAATCAGTTGCTGCAATCCACGCTGCCTCAGGAGTTCCGTTTCGTGCACTTCCAGGTCGGCAGCGAGGGCAGGGCGGAATCCATGTCAGCCAAGCTGTGGCGCTTCCTGTCAAGTCCTGTCCAGTTCATCGCAGCACTGCTGAAAGAGCGTCCGACGATTGTTCATTTGAATACCTCACTTGAACCGAAGAGCTATTGGCGTGATATCGTCTACCTGGCGATCGCCAAACTGATGGGCAAGAAGGTGTTGTATCAGGTGCATGGCGGAGCGCTGCCGCAGCAGTTTTTTGAGGGGCAGCCGCTGCGAACCGCCTTGCTGCGCACAGTGCTGCGCAGTGCCGACGGCGTGCTGTTGCTGGCAGAGGAGGAACTGGAGGCTTATCAGCGCTTCGAGCCGGCCTTGAAGCTGGAAGTCGTTCCGAATGCGATAGACATCGGACCTGATGTAGCGGTGCGCGCAGCGCCGGATGTGGCGCCGCTTGCGGTGGCCTATGTCGGACGGCTTGCCGAGAACAAGGGCATCTTCGAGATTGTGGACGCGGTGGCCATTGCCGCCAGCGCTGGGACGGTGTTGCGTCTGGTGATAGCCGGCGGTGGGCCCGACGAGATGCGCCTGAGGGCATTGGTCACGGCGCGCGGGCTGGATGGGATCGTCACGTTCGCCGGAGCGGTATTCGGTGCGCAGAAGGCTGCGGTATGGCGCGATGCAGACGTCTTCGCTTTTCCCACTTATCATCGGGAAGGTTTGCCTTATTCCTTGCTGGAAAGCATGGCGGCGCGCACGGTTCCGCTTATTTGCGCCGTCGGCGCTATTCCCGATGTGATGCAGGACGGCGTGCATGGCCTGTTTGTCGCACCACAGGCCAGCGAACAACTGGCCGAGGCGATCATGCGACTCGACCGCGACCGGGCATGCCTGCGGCGCATGGGCGCGGCGTGCCGCGCACGTGCTGTCGAACATTATTCTGTTGAACGTCTGGCGGCTGATTTCCGCCGGGCATATCGCGGTTTGCTACGCTAATTTTTTAAGGGTCGTCAAGCATGTGCGGTATTGCGGGATTTGTACTGAATGAGACATCGGGACCACTACGCCCCATGCTCGACCGGATGGCGCAGGCAATCGCTCATCGCGGTCCGGACGATACAGGCTATCTGGAAGCATCGACGGCTGACCGCCGGCACCATATCGGCCTGGTGCACCAGCGTCTGTCGATCATCGACATCGCCACCGGCCACCAGCCGCTCGGCAACGAGGATGGTACGGTGCAAGTCGTATTCAATGGCGAAATCTACAATTTTCAATCCTTGCGCGAGCAGCTGATCGGATTCGGTCATACGTTCAGGACCGCGTCCGACACGGAAACCATCGTGCATGCCTATGTGCAATGGGGGGAGGACTGCGTGCGCCATTTTCGCGGCATGTTTGCCTTCGCCATATGGGATGCGCGTCACGGCCGCCTGTTCATCGCGCGCGATCCGTTCGGCAAGAAACCGCTATTCCTGTGCGAGCACGACGGTCAGCTGCTGTTCGCGTCGGAGATCAAGGCCTTGCTTGCCTTTCCCGGCGTCGCCGCGCAGGCCAATGAAGCGGCTGTGTGGGATTATTTTGCCTACCGCTACGTGCCAGGTCCGGCCACCTTGTTCCAGGGCATCCGCAAGCTGGCACCGGGGTCGACCCTGACGTGGGAGCGCGGCACGCTGCGCGAGCAGGTGTATTTCACGCCCGCCGACAGCCGGCCGCGCGTGCCTGCGCCGCTGCCTGCCGATCCCGTCGCCACCTTTCTTGACAAGCTAGACGAGTCGGTACGCATCCGCATGATTTCGGATGTGCCATTCGGCGCCTTCCTGTCCGGCGGCATCGATTCATCGGCCGTGGTGGCCCTGATGTCGCGCCATACGGACATGCCGGTCAAGACGTTTTCGGTGGGTTTCAAGGAAGGCGGCTTCAGCGAGCTGGCGTATGCCGCCGACATCGCGCGCCAGTTCAGCACCGATCACCATGAGCTGGAAGTGTCGGTTGACCAGGTGATCGAGTTGCTGCCCGATCTGGTGCGTTTTCGCGACGCTCCGGTGGCCGAGCCGTCCGATATTCCCATCTATCTGCTGGCAAGGGAGTCGCGCAAGACGGTCAAGATGGTCCTGACGGGCGAAGGCTCCGACGAAATCCTGGGCGGCTACCCCAAGCATGTCTATGAGCGTTACGCCGGCAGCTATCAGCAACTGCCCGGCGTCTTGCGCCGCAGCCTGATCGAACCCGCTATCGGCGCCTTGCCATACCGATTCCGGCGCGCCAAGACGGCCATTGTCAACCTGGGGCTGGAGATGTTTGACGAACGCATGCCGCGATGGTTCGGTATGATGTCCGATCAGGAACGCGCGCGCCTGGTGGCCATGCCGGCGCCGGCACGCCGGCACGCGTCGGATCTGGGCTGCGGCAGTGGTGACAACAGCGCCTTGCGCCGCATCCTGTGCTTCGACCAGTTGAGCTGGCTGCCCGACAACCTGCTCGAACGCGGCGACCGCATGACGATGGCCGCCTCGCTCGAAGCGCGGATGCCGTTCATGGACCATGAACTGGCGGCCTTCGTATCGAGCTTGCCCGACGACTACCGGGTGCGCGGCCGCACCACCAAATGGATCTTGCGCGAAGCGATGAAGCAGCTGCTGCCGCAAGCCATCCTGGAACGCCCGAAAGTGGGTTTCCGCGTGCCCGTCAACGAATGGTTCCGCGGCCCGATGAAAGATTATCTGTACGAACACCTGACTGGCGCCTCGTCGCGCACGCGCCACTACTACCATGCGCAGGCGTTGCTGCAGGTGCTGGCCGAACATGTCGGTGGACGGCAGAACCACGAGAAGCTGCTGTGGAGCTTGCTGACGCTGGAAATCTGGCATCGCCAGTATCTGTGAGTCGTCGTCATGCTTGCTAATTTGTCCTGGAAACTGAACCGCCTGCGCGCCATGGGCCTGCCGGAAGTGGCGCACCGCGTGCGCGACGCCGTGCAGCAGCGCCTGCAGGCACGTGGCATGGGTCTTGCGCACATGCCGCCGCCGGCCTCGCGCCAGCGCTTTGGCGTGTCGTGGCTGGGATTGCCCGCCGACAGCGCGCCGCACCTGGCGGCGGCCGAGCGCATCCTGGCGGGCCGCGGCGACGTGTTCGCGCTGCGCGATGCCGAACTGGGCTTTCCTCCGGAATGGAACCGCGATCCGAAAACTGGCACTGTGGCGCCGCTGGGCTTTGGCAAGCTGCTTAACTATCGCGATGAAACAGTCGTGGGTGACATCAAATGCCTGTGGGAACCTAATCGCCACCTTGCGGTGAGCGACCTGGCGATGGCGTATCGTCTGGGCGGCGAGCTGCGCCATGCCCGCGCCGTGCAAACCCTGCTCGAGTCGTGGTGGCAGCAATGCCCGTATCCGCTGGGACCGAACTGGAGCAGCGCGCTGGAACTGGCCTTGCGCCTGGTCAGCTGGTCGCATGCGTGGCATTTGCTGGGTGGTATCGACAGTCCGCTGTTCCAGAGCGCCGACGGCCAAGTGTTTCTGCAGCGCTGGCTTGACAGCATTTATCAACATTGTCATTTCATCGCCGGCCATTTCTCGCGACACTCGTCGGCCAACAACCATCTGTTTGGCGAGCTGACGGGCTTGCATGTGGCCGCGCTGACCTGGCCTTGCTGGCCGGAAAGCGCCGACTGGCTGGCGCAAACGGAAGCGGAGCTGGAAGCCGAAGCGCTCAAGCAGAATGGCGAAGACGGCGTCAACCGTGAACAGGCGATCTATTATCAGCACACGGTGGCCGACGAGATGCTGCTGTGCGTGCTGGTGGGGCGGGCCAACGGCCGGCCCCGTTCCGCGGCATTCCTGCAGCGCCTGGAATCGATGCTGGAATTTATTGCCGCCATGCTCAACGTGGCGGGCCAGGTGCCGATGATCGGCGACGCCGACGACGCACAGCTGGCGAACTGGGACAAGTCGCCCGGCGCCAATCCGTATTGCGCGCTGCTGGCGTCCGGTGCGGCGCTGTTCGGTCGCTCCGACTTCCGGCGCAAGGCCGGGTATTTTGACGACAAGAGCGCGTGGCTGCTGGGCGATGCGGGCCGTCGTGCCTTCGATGCCCTGGCCACGGCGGCGGTGGCGCCGCTGCCGCGCTGTTTTCCGCAGGGCGGCTATCACATCATGGGGGCGCGGTTCGATACCCCCAGCGAAGTGCGGCTGATTGCCGATGCGGGCCCGCTCGGCTACCTGGGCATCGCCGCCCACGGTCATGCCGATGCGCTGGCATTGACGCTGTCTGTGGCCGGCCAGGCAGTGCTGATCGATCCGGGCACCTATGCCTACCACACACAGAAGCGGTGGCGCGATTATTTCCGTGGCACCAGTGCGCACAATACTGTGCGCATCGACGGCCGGGACCAGTCTGAGTCCGGCGGCAACTTCCTGTGGCTGCGCAAGGCGCAGGCACGCTGCCTATCCTGGTGCGACGATACCCGGGGCCAGCGCTGGAGCGCCAGCCATGACGGCTACCTGCGCCTCGACGACCCGCTGCTGCACCGGCGCGAGGTGAACGTTACGCCCGGCGCGCAGACGATCGTGGTCGACGACGTGCTCGAATGCCAGGGCGCGCACGAGATCGAGCTGTTCTGGCATTTCGATCCTCGCTGCCGTTTGCAACTCGATGGTGATCGCCTGCAGGTGCAGGGCGCCGCCTTCGTGATGGAGGTACAACTGCCGGCCTTGCATGGCGCGATGACGCAGGTGGTGTGCGCCAGCGAAGAGCCGGTACTGGGCTGGATCTCGCACCGTTTTGATGAAAAGCAGGCGGCGCCCACCCTGGTGTGGCGCGCACGACTGCATGGATCGACCAGGCTGCAAACTGTGTTTCGCCTGGAATTGAATACTTCTGACCTGTAAAAAAGAGGAAAAAATGAAAATCAGCATATTTGGCCTGGGCTACGTGGGTGCGGTGTCGGCCGGTTGCCTGGCAAGTGATGGACACGAGGTGATCGGCGTCGACCCGAACAAGACCAAGGTCGACCTGATCAACCAGGGCACCACCCCGATCATCGAGAAGGATATCGGCGAGATGATCGCCGCCACGGTGAAGAGCGGCCACCTGCGCGCCACCGCCGACGTGCGCGACGCCGTGTTCGGCTCGGACATGTCACTGATTTGCGTTGGCACGCCATCGCAGCTGAATGGCAACCTGGACCTGAGCCATGTGCGCAAGGTGTGCCAGGAAATCGGTTCCGCCATCGCCGACAAGGACACCTTTCACGTGGTGGTGGCACGTTCGACCATGCTGCCCGGCTCGATGCGCTCGCTGGTGATCCCGACCCTGGAAGCGGCATCGGGGAAGGTGGCCGGCGTCGATTTCGGTGTGTGCAACAACCCGGAATTTTTGCGTGAAGGCACGGCCGTCTACGACTACTACAATCCGCCGAAAACCGTGATCGGCGAGTCCGACGAAAAGGCCGGCGCCTTGCTGGTGCAGCTGTATGAAAAGATGGACGCTCCGCTGGTGCGCACCGACGTGGAAACGGCCGAGATGGTCAAATACACCGACAACACCTGGCACGCAGTGAAAGTGGCGTTCGCCAACGAGATCGGCAATATCTGCAAGGCGGTCGGCATCGACGGCCACAAGGTGATGGAGATCTTCTGCCAGGATACCAAGCTGAACCTGTCGCCGTACTACATGAAGCCGGGCTTCGCGTTTGGCGGCTCCTGCCTGCCGAAAGACGTGCGCGCGCTGACCTACAAGGCGCGCAGCCTGGACCTCGATTTGCCGCTGCTCAATTCGATCCTGCCATCGAACCAGCGTCAGGTGGAAAAGGGTGTCAAGATGATCGTCGACAAGGGTGCCCGCAAGATCGGCATCCTCGGTTTTTCATTCAAGGCCGGCACCGACGACTTGCGCGAGTCACCGCTGGTGGACGTGATCGAGTACCTGCTGGGCAAGGGCTATGACCTGAAACTGTACGACAAGAACGTCAATCTGGCCGCGCTGACGGGCGCCAACCAGGATTACATCCTGAACCATATTCCACATATCTCCAAGCTGATGGTCACTTCAATGCAGGAAGTGCTCGACTTTGCCGAGACCATCGTGATCGGCAACGGCGCAGCCGAGTTCAAGACCGTACCTGGCAGCCTCAAGCCGCATCAGCACATCGTCGATTTGGTGCGCATCAGCCAAGAGCAAAGTGGAGAACAATATGACGGCATCTGCTGGTAATACCGCAGGCGTGGCCGGCAAGCCGCGCCGTGTCCTGATCCTGGTTGAAAACCTGCCGTCGCCGTTCGACCGGCGCGTGTGGCAGGAAGCGACCACGCTGCATGCGAACGGCTATGAGGTGTCGATCATCTGCCCGACCGGCAAGGGCTATGAGTCGCGCCATGAGGCGATCGACGGCATCCATATTTACCGCTACAACCTGCCGCTGGAAGCCGAAGGCGCCAAGGGCTACCTGGTGGAGTATTCACTGGCGCTGTTCCACACCTTCCGCCTGGCGTGGAAGGTGCATTTCGCGCGCGGCTTCGATGTCATCCACGCCTGCAATCCGCCCGACCTGCTGTTCCTGATCGGCGGCTTTTTCAAGCTGACGATGGGCAAGCGCTTTTTGTTCGACCATCACGACATCAACCCGGAACTGTACGAGGCCAAGTTCGGCCGGCGCGACTTTTTCTACAAGCTGATGGTGCTGTTCGAGCGCTGGTCGTTCCAGAGCGCCGACGTGTCGATCGCCACCAACGAGTCGTACAAGAAGATCGCCATCGAACGCGGCGGCATGAAGCCGGAAGACGTGTACGTGGTGCGCAGCGGTCCCAAGCTCGACCGCCTGCGCGTGCTGCCGCCGGTGCCGGCCCTGAAAAAAGGACGCGCCTACCTGGTCGGCTATGTGGGCGTAATGGGCGCGCAGGAGGGCATCGACCTGCTGCTGCAGGCGGCGCAATATATCGTGCAGACGCTGGGGCGCCAGGACGTGCAGTTCGGCCTGGTCGGCGGCGGCACCTCGCTGGAACAAATGAAGCAGATGGCGCAGCAGATGGGCATTGCCGAATACGTGACATTTACAGGACGAGTGCCGGACCAGGAACTGCTGGAAATGCTCAATACCTCGGACGTATGCGTCAATCCGGACGTGGCTAACGACATGAATGACAAGTCGACCATGAACAAGATCATGGAGTACATGGCTCTCGGCAAGCCCATCGTGCAGTTTGACCTGGTCGAAGGCAAGGTGTCGGCACAGCAAGCGTCGCTGTATGCCCTGAAGAATGACCCGATTGACATGGCGAACAAGATTGTCGAACTGCTCGATGACCCGGTGCGGCGCGAGCAGATGGGAGCATTCGGCCGCCACCGCGTGATCAATGAGCTGGAATGGGAATATGAAGCGCCGAAGTTGCTGGCTGCGTATGCGCGCCTGTTCCCCGAGGCCGTTCCGGCCGGCACGGTGCCGGACGCGCGCATGTCCTTGCACAAGGATCGCCAGTAAGCCGACTGGCGTGTCCTGCCCCTTTTACTGATGGAGCTGGCCTGACAATGAAAGCAATGATTTTAGCTGCAGGCAAGGGCACGCGGGTGCGGCCCCTGACCTATGATTTACCCAAGCCGATGATCCCGATACTCGGCAAGCCAGTGATGGCTTATCTGGTGGAACACCTGGCCCGTTACGGCGTGACCGAAATCATGGTCAACGTCAGCTATCTGCACGAAAAAATCGAAGAATATTTTGGCGAAGGCCATCAGTTCGGCGTACAGATCGGTTACTCGTTCGAAGGCTATACCAATGACAGCGGCGAGGTTGTGCCGCAGCCGCTGGGTTCGGCCGGCGGCATGAAAAAGATCCAGGAATTTGGTGGTTTTTTCGATGAGACCACCATAGTGCTGTGCGGCGATGCGCTGATCGATCTGGATTTGAAATCGGCCTTGTTCGAACATCGCCGAAAGGGTGCGATGGCGTCCGTCATCACGCTGGAAGTACCGTGGGACAAGGTGTCGAGTTATGGCGTGGTGGTCAGCGATGACGACGGACGCATCCGCGCCTTCCAAGAAAAGCCGCCGCAGGAAGCGGCGCTGTCGAATTGCGTCAGCACGGGTATTTATATTTTCGAACCCGCCGTGCTGGAACTGATCCCTACCGACCGCCCGTTCGATATCGGTTCGGAACTGTTTCCACTGCTTGTGGAAAAAGGCTTGCCGTTCTTCGCGCAAAAGCGCCAGTACAACTGGATCGACATCGGCAGCGTCAAGGATTACTGGGAAGTGCTGCAAAGCGTGCTGATGGGCGAAGTGGCACAACTCGATGTACCTGGCATCCAGATCGATGACGGGCTTTGGGTGGGCTTAAATACCAGCATCGACTGGAACGGTGGCACGCGTATCGAAGGACCGGTATACATCGGTTCCGGCAGCCGCATCGAAGCGGGCGCAACCATCATCGGCCCCACGTGGATAGGTCATGGCAGCCATGTCTGCGCGGGTGCCGAAGTGGTGCGCAGCGTGCTGTTCGAATATACGCGCGTGCTGCCCGGCGTGGTGCTCGATGAAATGATTGTCTTCAAGGATTACAGCGTTGATCGCGACGGCGAAATGCGCCACGTTTCCGAATATGATCCCGATGCCTGGGGGAACGCACGCGACCGCCGCAAGCGTCGCCGCCATGAAGCCGAAGCGGAAGTCTTTAATGACCTCCGTGCCAACCAGGTGAACACGTGAAAATTTATCCTGTCATTCTGTCCGGCGGCTCCGGTACCCGTTTGTGGCCACTGTCGCGTGCTGTGTTGCCCAAGCAATTGCTGCCGCTGGTCGGCGACAAGACCATGCTGCAGGAGACGGCGCTGCGCGTGCAGAGCCTGCCGCAAGACGCCGGCCAGATCATGCCGCCGCTGGTGGTGTGCGGCAATGAGCACCGCTTCATGGTGGCCGAGCAGTTGCGCGAAATCAAGCTGGCACCCCTGGGCATTCTGCTCGAACCGGTGGGCCGCAATACAGCGCCAGCCGTGGCGGTGGCGGCGCAGTATCTGCTTGGCATCGACCCCGAGGCGCTGATGCTGGTGCTGCCTGCCGACCATGTCATCGCCGACGTGGCTGCTTTTCATCAAGTGATTGCCGAGGCAGCATTGCTGGCCCAGGAGGGGGCGCTGGCCACCTTCGGCATTGTGCCCACCGGTCCGGAGACGGGCTACGGCTACATTCGCGGTGGCGCATCAGTGGCACCGGGACGGGGCGCCTGCCGGGTCGAGCGCTTCGTGGAAAAACCGGATCTGGCCACGGCGCTGTCGTTTCTGGTTGAAGGTCATTATTTTTGGAACAGCGGCATGTTCCTGTTCCGCGCCGGGTGCTATCTGGACGAACTGGGCCAGTTTCAGCCAGCCATGCGCGACGCCTGCGTGACGGCCGTGCGGGCAGGGCATCGCGACCTCGATTTTTGCCGGCTGGACGAGCAGGCATTCACCGGCTGCGCGTCCGACTCGATCGACTATGCCGTCATGGAACACACCGCGCATGCGGTGGTGCTGCCGGCGGCAATCGGCTGGAGCGATGTCGGTTCCTGGTCCGCGCTCAAGGCAGTGCAGACGGGCGATGCCGATGGCAACGTGGTGCGTGGCGATGTGTACCTCGACGGGGTCAGCAACTGTCTGGTGCGTGCGGAGCATCGCATGGTGGCCGTGCTGGGCGTGCAGGATCTGGTGGTGGTGGAAACCGATGACGCGGTACTGGTGGCGCACAAGGATCAGGTGCAGCGCGTCAAGCAGGTGGTCGACCACCTGAAGCAGCAAGGCCGCACGGAACATGTGCAGCACCGGAAAGTTTACCGCCCATGGGGCAGTTATGAAGGCATCGATCTGGGCGAGCGCTTCCAAGTCAAGCGCATTACCGTCAACCCGGGGGGCAAGCTGTCGCTGCAGATGCATCATCACCGAGCCGAGCATTGGGTGGTGGTCAGTGGCACTGCCAGCGTGACCTGTGGTGAAACAGTCACACTATTGACGGAAAATGAGTCGACTTATATCCCGATCGGCATGACCCATCGCCTCGAAAATCCGGGCAAATTGCCGCTGCACCTGATTGAGGTGCAATCGGGCAGCTATCTGGGGGAAGACGATATCGTCCGGCTCGAAGATGTATACCAGCGTACATAACGATCGCGGCAATTTGCGGAGAAATAGTGCCTTATTGAATCATGCTATAAAGTAACTATTTATTAAAATATCGTTAATAAAAAAAATTACTTTATGCTATGATGCAATTTGTCAGTTCAGTCGGGATCCTCCCGGTTCAAATTCATTATCCGGATGTCCAGGCATCCATACAACGTTTGGTGGAATGCATGAAGAAAAATACTAGCTTGGCGCTCGCCGCCATGGTCTTTGCCGGTGCCACCCTGTTTTCTCAGGTAGCGATGGCCGCGCCGGTCGATATCAGTTCGACTCCGGGCGCCGTCACGCTGACCACGGGCGGATCGTTGGCCTTTGGCGACAAATTCAAGAACAATCAAAAAAGCAACTTTTTTAACGATCTTTTCAATTTTACGGTAGGCCAGTCCAGCAACCTGGACATGCTGCTGTCGTCGGTCAGTACCAGTGCCGCAAACGGCTTGAACCTGACAGGTTTCGGCCTGTACAGCGCTGGCACGAATGCGCTGGTGCTGAACGGTACGCAGAAGGCCAGCGGTGCCACGGATAGCTGGTCCTTGTCGTACGCGAATCTGGCCGCCGGCAACTACTACCTGAAGGTCAGCGGCAATGTGGTGTCCAACACGGGCGGCACCTTCACCGCCAATGGCAGTCTGGTATCGGCAGTGCCCGAGCCAGGCACCTATGCGATGCTGCTCGCCGGCCTTGGCCTGTTGGGTTTCATGGCACGTCGCCGCCAGAAAGCTGGCTGAGCGCGGCGTTGCCGCTGCTGCTCCCTTCTCATTTCCATCCTGCGTCCAGCCTCGGCTGGCCGCCGTACTTTTGGTGAAACGTATGACAAAATTTTTTAAATCCCTGTTTGTTGCTGCCATGTTTGCCGGTACCAGTCTGGCTGCCCATGCGGCGCCGGTCGACATCAGCCACGCACCGGTCGATCTCACCGCGGACCTGCTCGACTATTCCAGTAGTGACCTGATCAATTCATTTACGCTGAAGCAGGGCCAACTGGCCGGTGCGGATCACAATTTCTTTAGCGATACCTACACGTTCTCGTTGTCCGGCAGCAATGACCTGAGCGCCTTGGCGACGTCGCTCAAGGCCAACGCCGGTTCGGGTCTGACCCTGACCGGCCTGAGCCTGGGTAATGCCAATGGCATCCTGTTCCATGGTGCGCTGGACCTGGTCAACTACACGCTGCAGGACCAGGCCTGGGTACTCCAATCGGGCAACACGCCGCTGAGCGCCGGCAGCTATTTCCTGAAAATCGATGGTTATGTGGCATCGCCTGCCGGTGGTAGCTACAGCGGCAATCTGGCGATCGCGGCAGTGCCGGAACCGGAAACCTATGGCATGCTGCTGGTCGGCCTGGGACTGATCGGCTTCGTGGCTCGCCGCCGCCGGTCGCAAGCCTGAAACGGCGTGACATGAAATGGAACGGAGGCTGCGGCCTCCGTTTTTTTTGGGCTGCTGCAGATGGTGCCGGGCGCGCTTCTGCTTGCGGCGCGCATGCCGCTATAATCATCACTACCGCTGGCGCTCGTCCCGACCGGCAACTTTTTCGTGCTTTCACCATGAGGATCACGACCATTGCGTACTTCCCTCTGCCTCTGGCTGGCGTTCGGCGCTGGCGTCGCCCATGCCCAGGCGCCCAATGCCGCCCCCGGCCTGCAGCCATCGCAGCTGGCCATAGTCATCAATGACGCCGAGCCCAACAGTATCGAAGTAGGCGAGTATTATCGCCAGGCGCATGCCATTCCTGCTGCAAACGTGGTGCATGTCCATATTCCCAACCGTCCCCGCAAGCTCGATGCGGAGCAGTTCGCACAGCTCGCGCGGCGCATCAACGGGAAACTGACGCCGAACATCCAGGCGGTACTGATGGTATGGAGCGCGCCGTATGCGGTCGAGTGCAATTCGATCACGTCGGCATTCACGCTGGGCTTCGATGCGGCGCAATGCGCCAGGACCTGCGATCCGGGCAAGCCCAGCGCGTATTTCAATTCGACCGTCACGCAACCCTATACGCAACTCGGTGTGCGCCTGTCGATGTTGTTGCCCATCGATTTTGTCGATGCTGCCAAGGCGGTCATCGACCGTGGCAAGGTCAGCGGCTTTTCTGTTCCCGCCGCCAGCGCCTACTATCTGCGCACCAGCGAAGGCTCGCGTAACAGTCGCGCCGGCTTTTTTCCGCCAGATGGTGTCGTCAGCCAGCGCAAGCTGACGATCAAAAACGTCCGCGCCGACAGCCTTGATGGGGCAAAAGACATCATGATCTACCAGACCGGCATGTCGCAGGTTGCCAAGCTCGACACCTTGCGTTTCCTGCCCGGCGCACTGGCCGATCACCTGACGTCGTTTGGCGGGGATTTGCAGGGTCGTGGACAGATGAGCAGCCAGCGCTGGCTGGAGGCGGGCGCGACAGCCAGTTACGGCACGGTGAGCGAGCCATGTAATTACTGGCAGAAATTTCCCAATTCGACCGTCCTGCTGCGCCACTATCTGTCCGGCGTGACGGCGCTGGAGGCCTACTGGCGCAGTGTCGCGTGGCCGGCGCAGGGCCTGTTCATCGGCGATCCGCTGGCGGCGCCGTATGCGGCATACCGGCGTTAGTGGGAAATAAATAAAAGGGCGGGCAGGAAAATTTTCCTCCTCGCCCGGAATGCTGCGGACACGGTACGGCGGGCGCTGCCTTAGGCGCGGTTGGCCTGCTTTCGCGCGTGGCGACGCGCAGCCCATGCAAGCACGGCCGCACCGGCCAGTATCATCAGGTAACTTTGCGGTTCCGGCACCGCGGGAATGACCGGTGTGATGGCGTCGCCGCCCGTGCCGCTACCGTCGATACCGCCGCTGGAGCCGCCGCCGCCGACGCTGCCGCTGCCGCCGGTTTGCGGCAGGCCACCGCCCGAGTCGCGGCTGGCCAGCAGGCTGGTGTTGTCGCCGCCCTGATCGGCACGCACGTAGCCCGGAAGCGCTGCGGTGCGCCACTCGGGAAACGTATCGCTGCTGGCAAATCGATCATCGCCCGCCTGCCCCAGATTCACGGTACCGCCCTTTTTGAGGCCACCGCTTCTGCCGGCGCCGCTTTCATCATCGTTGAACATGTCGAGTGCATGCGTGCGTCCGCTGACGCGTGGGCTACGCAGGTCCGGTGTCGCGTCGTCCTTGGCGAAACCAGCTGACTGGCCGGTGCCGTCGTTGACAAAGCCGCTCATGCCGACATAGCCGTCTAGCAGGCGGCAGGAACTATAGGTACTTTCCATATCCGCGTCCCCAGCGTTGCCGCGCTGGCTTGCGCCGCTTTCGGCAACGACGCAGCGCTTGCTGTTGTCGGCCTGTCCGCGCGGACTCGCCTGCTGCGCAAGAGCGGTAGCAGGGCCGATGGCGATTGCGGCCAAGGCAATCAGTGTGGCGTAAATAGAGGCTGATGGTTTTAACATGGAAAAAATATCTCGAAAAATGTGCAGGGCGGCGGGTAAAGGCGCCGACATCGCCGGCACCGATCCATTCAATGCCATGGACTTGCTTGCCAGGCGGGAACTGTATTTCAAGCACGAGCATGCTTGGGGCCCGAGCCATGCATCGTGCAGCATGACGCATAAGTCTCTTGTAGGGAATAAAACTTATTTGTTGGAAATGTATCATATTCCGCCTTCTTCCGCTCGCTCATTTTGCATGCGGACGCTGGCATGGCGTTTGTTGTTGCTAATTCGGTACGTCATCGTGCGTGCATGGTGGCATAGCGGCCGCGCCCTGTTTATGCAGGGTAGATTAATCAAATGTCATTAAGCTGTCACGTTTGGCCTTTAATATTAAATTAACAAATCTGACGTTATTTCGTTAATTTTTCTTCGCTCGTCGGCCGGTTCATGTCGTCTGCCAGCGTCTTTCTCTACTGATCAGGAAAACCATGTTCCGTCCATTCCCTGCTGTGCCACAGCCATTGCGCCTGACCGTCATGGCTGCCTTGCTGGCCAGTTTTTCCCTGCCGTCCGTGGCGGCCTCCGATATCGTCATCAGCCAGGTGTATGGCGGTGGTGGCAATGCGGGCGCGTCGTACCGCAACGATTTCATCGAAATCTTCAATCGTGGCGCCGGTGCCGTCAACCTGGACGGCTGGAGCGTGCAATACAGTTCTGCGGCCGGCCCCGGCTGGGCGGTAACGGCGCTGCCGCCCATCGACCTGCAGCCCGGTCAATACCTGCTGGTGCAGGAAGCCAAAGGGGCGGGCGGCACGCAGGAGCTGCCAACGCCGGACGCCATTGGCACGCTGGCGCTGTCGGCCACCTCGGGCAAGGTCCTGCTGAGCAATGGCAAGGCGGCGCTGAGCGGCACACTGCCCACTGGTGCGGCCGTGATCGACCTGGTCGGATTCGGCACCGCCAATGGCTTCGAAGGCACGGTAGCGCCGGCGCCGTCGAATACCGTCGCCATCGTGCGCGCCAACGGCGGTTGCACCGACACGGACGACAACGGCGGTGATTTTGCCACCGGCGGTGCAACCCCGCGCAATACCGGCGCGCCACGCCATGCGTGTGGCGGCCCGATTGTCCATCAGATTGTCGCTACCTGCCCGGCCAGCCTGGAGGTGTTGCCAGGCAAGGGCGGCAGAGCACTGCTGCGTGCGTCCGATGTCGACGGTGTAGTCCTTGCCGCCAGCCTGGTTTCGCCGACGGCGGCCGGCATCAGTCTGGCTGGCTTCAGTCCCGCTGGCGCGGTCGGCGCCAGCGCCAGCGTCAGCCTGCTGGTGGCGCCAAGCGTTCCGGTCGGCAATTATCCGGTGCTCGTCAATTTCAGCAACGACCAGCAGCATAGCGCCGTGTGCAAGGTCGACGTGGCGGTACAGGGCCTGGGCACGGTCAGTCATACCATTGCGCAAATCCAGGGCAGTGGCGCGGCCAGTCCTTACGCCAATTCCGTGCAGACCACCGAAGGCGTGGTAACCCTGGTCGTCGGCACCGGTTTCTTTATCCAGGATGCGGCCGGTGATGGCGATCCGTCCACCTCGGATGGCATCTTTGTTTACACGGGCAATACGCCCGTGGCCGTGCGCCCAGGGGAACTGGTGCAGGTGACCGGTACCGTGGTCGAGTACACGCCCGCCGGCGCCAGCCGTTCCTACACCGAGTTCAAGGACATGACGAGCATCGTCGTGCGCGGCGCCGGCCATGTCGTGGTGCCGCTGAATGTCGCCTTGCCGCACGACGATCTGGGCGAGTTGGAAGGCATGCTGGTGCGCTTCAGCCAGCCCTTGACCGTGTCGCAGAACGCCTATGTCGGCGCGCGCGGCGAACTGACCCTGTCGTCGGGCCGGCGCGAAGTGCCGACCAACCGGCACGCGGCACGCTCGCCCGAAGTGCTGGCGCTGATGGTGGCCAACGGCAAAAACATCATCGTGCTCGATGACGGCGTGTTCGTCACGCCCGCCACCATTCCCTATCTGGGGGCGGACGATACGGTGCGCAGCGGCGACACGGTGTCGGACCTGACCGGCGTGGTGGACTTCGGCGCCATCGGCGGCGGCGTGGCCTACAAGCTGCAGCCGACGGTGGTGCCCGTGTTTTCGCGCGATAATCCGCGTAGTGGCGTACCACAACTGGCGCCAGGCAATGTCAAGGTGGCCAGCGCGAATGTGCTGAACTTCTTTACCACGTTTACCAATGGTAACGATGTGTTCGGCCAGACCGGGCAGGGCTGCACGCTGGGCGCTTCGACCAGCCGCAGCAATTGCCGCGGCGCCGACACCCTGGCCGAATTCACGCGCCAGCGCGACAAGATCGTGGCCGAACTGAAAGCCATCGACGCCGATGTGGTGGGCCTGATGGAAATCCAGAACAATGGCGATATCGCCGTCGGCCACCTGGTCGAGCATCTCAACGCCGCCATCGGCGAGGCCAGCTATGCGGTCGTGCCCGCGCCGGCGGCGACCGGGACGGACGCGATACGCGTGGCGATGATCTACAAGCCCGCCAGGCTGGGCCTGGTCGGCGGCGCGCTGTCGGACGCCCATGCCATCAATAACCGGCCACCGATGGCGCAGACTTTTCGAGCCGGCAATGGCGAGAAATTTTCCCTGATCGTCAACCATCTGAAGTCGAAAGGCAGTTGCCCGCCAGGCACCGGGGCGGACGCCGACAACGGCGACAGCCAGGGCTGCTGGAATGCGACCCGGGTGCAGCAGGCGCAGCGCCTGGTGGGCAGCTTCGTGCCGCAAGTGGCGCTCGCCGCCGGCGACGCGGACGTGCTGATCATCGGCGACCTCAATTCGTATGGCGCCGAGGATCCGATCCAGGTCATCGCCAACGCCGGTTTCGTCAATGAACTCGAGCGTTTCATGCGGCCGTCCGGCATGCCCTATTCCTATGTGTTCGGTGGCCAGAGCGGCTACCTCGACCATGCGCTGGCCAGCGCCAGCCTCAGTGGCCAGGTCGCTGGCGTGGCGGAATGGCATGTCAATGCCGACGAGCCGGTGGTAATCGACTACAACATCGACACTGCCAAACCGCAAGACCTGTACCAGCCGACGCCGTATCGCGCTTCCGACCATGATCCGGTCGTCATCAGCCTGGCCCTGCAGCCAGCCTGGCACGATGTCACGGCCAGTGTCGGCGTGGTCAGTTCCGGCCTTGCCGTCAACCGCGCCACGCAGCAATACACGGGGACGGTCAGCGTGACCAACCGCAGCGGCGCGGTGCTGGACGGACCGTTCCAGCTGGTGTTCGGCGGCCTGCCGGCCGGCGTGACGCTGGCCAACGCCAGCGGCAGCCATGCAGGCGCGCCGTACGTCACCTTGCCAGCCGCCAGCCTGGCACCGGGCGCCACGGCGTCGTTTGCCGTGCGCTTTGCCAACCCGTCGAAAGTGACGATCAACTACAGCGCCAGCGTTATCGCCGGCAATTTCTGAGGACACCACCATGTTTGCACCCGCTTTCAATCTCATCTTGCGCCGCGCCGTGCTGGCCGCGCTGCTGGCCGGCAGCAGCACGCTGGCGCTGGCCGCCGATCCGCTTGGCTACCACGTGGAAATCGACACCAGCCAGTTCTCTGGCACCGGTTTTCTCGACTTTGCCTTCATCGCCGGCAATAGTCCGGCGCCAGGCGCCAGCGCCACCCTGAGCGCATTTACGGGTGCCTTCGGCGCCCTGGTCGCGCAAGAAGGAGAGGTCACTGGCAGCCTGCCCGGTACCTTGGTTTTCGGTAACGGTGGCGCTTATAACGACTGGTATCACCAGGTAACGCTGGGCGGCAAGTTCGCGTTTGATATCGCCTTCAGCGGCGCCTTCCTGACGACGGCCGGCAATGCCGGCACGACCTTTGGCGTTGGCCTGTTCGACGGCAGTTCCTACCTTGGCAATCCTGATGGCAATCTGGTGCAGTTCGAACTGATGCCGATCGCCGGTGGCGCGCCGGCCTCGATCTCCGCCGCCACGTATGCCTCGATCGCGGCCATCTCGGCCGTGCCGGAAGCGTCGCAGTGGCTGATGCTGACGGGCGGCATGGCACTGCTGGGCCTGGCCCTGCGCCGGCGCCGCACGCTGCCTGCCGTGTGATCGTGCCCGAACTGCGAGCTGCCGCTGGATCGGATCGGAGTGGCCCGCTGGCAGTGTCATGCATGCAATTACGCTGTGCGTGACCTGCCTGGTGGAGCCGCTCCGGCCAGCCGTGCCGACTGAAGTTTCCGCAAAGATATGTTGTTCGCCATGCAAATAAAAGGTTGTATTAACCTTAATTTGCGTGGTAGGCTGGCGCTCCAGGACAAGTGCTGCCCCGCATGCCGCCATCAGCGGCGTACCGGGGCATGATGTATTTAAAGACGGCAACAGGGAGTTTCCGGATGCGAGCAGTACACAGGCAGGATTTGGCGGCGAGACGCAACACGCACGGCTTCACCCTGCTTGAACTGCTGGTCGTGATCGTGATTATCGGCTTGCTGGCCGCCTATGTGGGACCGAAATATTTCGCGCAGCTGGGCAAATCGGAAGTGACGGTGGCCAAGGCGCAGATCGAGGCATTTGAAAAATCGCTCGATACCTACCGGCTCGACGTGGGGCGCTATCCGACCACCGAAGAGGGCCTGGCCGCCTTGCTGGCCGCGCCGCCGGCCGCCGGCACCCGCTGGAATGGTCCCTACCTGAAGAAAAACGTCCCGCTCGACCCGTGGGGACATGCTTATCAGTACCGCGCGCCCGGCAGCAAGGGCGAATACGAGATCGTCTCGACAGGCAAGGATGGACAGCCTGGCGGTACCGGCGAGAACGCCGACATCAGCTCGCAATAAACCAGCACCGCTCGCTGTTTTCCGGATAGCCCATCATGCAGTTTGAAGTGCGCGCCCTGTCCACCGACCATGCCGTGACCAGCCTGGTTACCTGCGTGATCGACGGCCGCGACGAAAGCGATGCCCGCCGCCAGGCCGAAGCGCGCGGCCTGTTCGTCAGCGCCATCCGGCCGCTGCGCGCCACGCCGTTCAGCGCGGCCGGGCGCCAGCGCGCCAGGGCTTTGCCACTGCTGCTGTTCAGCCAGGAACTGCTGGCGCTGCTCACTGCGGGTCTGGGCATTGTCGAGGCGCTGGAAGCCCTGCTGGAAAAGGAAGCGGCGCCCGCCACCCGCAGCGTGCTCACGCGCCTGCTCGAAGGATTGCGCGAAGGAAAGCGATTTTCCGCCGTGCTGGGCGAGCAGGCCGAGCTGTTTCCACCGCTGTATATCGGCATCGTCAAGGCGGCCGAAGGCACCAGCGACCTGCCGCGCGCCTTGTCGCGCTATATCGATTACCAGCAGCGCATCGACGTGGTGCGAAGCAAGCTGGTCAGCGCCGCCATCTATCCGGCCATCCTGCTGGCCGTCGGCGGCGGCGTCAGCCTGTTCCTGATCAGCTATGTGGTGCCGCGCTTTGCCGAGGTGTACCAGGGGGCGGGGCGCAACCTGCCGTGGATGTCGCAGGTCATGCTCAGCTGGGGCCAGTTCGTGACCGCGCACGGCATGCTGCTGCTGGGCGGCCTGGCGCTGGCAGGCATGCTGCTGGTGTCGGCCTTGCGCCGCGTGCTGCGCAACGGCGGCGTGGCGCGTCTGCTGGCGGCCTTGCCCGGGATCGGCGAACGCGTGCGCGTCTATGAATTGTCGCGCCTGTACCTGACGCTGGGCATGCTGGCGGAAGGCGGCATCACCATCGTGCAGGCCATTTCCACCGTGCAGGCGATGGTGTCGCCGCGCATGCAGGCCTCGCTGCAGCAGGCGCGTGCCGACGTCGAGGCGGGCCAGCCGCTGTCCTCGGCGTTCGAGCGCCACCAGCTGACCACGCCGATCTCGCTGCGCATGCTGCGCGTGGGCGAACGCACGGGCGACATGGGGCCCATGCTGACGCAATCGGCGGCCTTTTACGATGGCGAAATCAGCCGCTGGATCGAGCGCTTCACGCGCACCTTCGAACCATTGCTGATGGCCGCCATCGGCCTGGTGGTGGGCGCCATCGTGATCCTGCTGTACATGCCCATCTTCGACCTGGCCGGCGATATTTCATGACCGCGACGACGACCGTCACCATCGATCCTGCGCTGCTGCTGCGCGCCCGCGCGCTGAGCGCGCAATCGCGGCGCAGCCTGGTCGAGGAGCTGCAGGCGCTGAGCGGCATCGACGCGCGCGAGGTGGTGCGCGAGCTGGCGCGCCCGTTCGGCCTGCTGGTGCTGGAAACGGCCGACATGCTGGCGCTGGCGCCCGCCTTTGATCTGCTGCCGCTGTCGCAGGCACTGTCGCGCCACAGCGTGCTGCTGCGCGATGGCGACGGCCGGCTGGCCGGCGTGATCGCCGACCCGTTCGACCTGGACCTGCAAACCTGGCTCGCCGCGCGCGCGGGGCAGGGCGGCGCCAGCCATGGTCAACTGGCCATGCACCTGGCGCTGCAAGCCGATATCAGCGCCTATCTGTCGAAGCAGGAAGAGTCGGCGCGCGCCGTCGACAGCCTGCTGCCGGGCGCCGCCAGCGATGCGCGGCGCGACGGCAAGACAGCCGCCGTGCTGTCGTTCGCCAGCGTCTCGGAAGCGGCCAGCCCCGCGGTCAAGCTGGTCAATTCGACCCTGTACGACGCGCTCAAGGCAGGCGCCTCCGACATCCACCTGGAAAGCACGGCCGGCGGCCTGGCCGTCAAGTACCGCGTCGACGGCGTGCTCGATCACGCCACGTCCGTCAATGGCATCGAAGTGGCCGAGCACATCATCTCGCGCCTGAAGGTGCTGGCCGAACTCGACATCGCCGAACGGCGCGTGCCGCAGGATGGCAGTTTCCGGGTCGAGTCGGGCGGTCGCGAAATCGACCTGCGCGTTTCCATCATGCCCAGCATCCATGGCGAAGACGCCGTCATCCGCATTCTCGACAAGCGCGCCATGATCGAAGCCTATGGCGCGCTGACGCTCGAAGCGCTGGGCTTCGACTCGCCGTCACTGGTGGCGCTGCGCGCGCTGGCGCAGGAAGCATACGGCATGCTGCTTGTCACCGGTCCCACCGGTTCGGGCAAGACCACCACCCTGTATGCAGCGCTGACGGAAATCCACAACGGACGCGAAAAGATCATCACCATCGAGGATCCGGTCGAGTACCAGCTGCCCGGCATCCTGCAGATCCCCGTCAACGAAAAAAAGGGCCTGACCTTTGCCAAGGGACTGCGCTCGATCCTGCGCCACGATCCGGACAAGATCATGGTGGGCGAGATCCGCGACCGCGAAACGGCGGAAATCGCGGTGCAGTCGGCGCTGACGGGCCACCTGGTGCTCACCACCGTGCATGCGAATAATGTGTTCGACGTGTTTGGCCGCTTCACCCACATGGGCATCGACCCGTATGCCTTCGTGTCGGCCCTGAACGGCATCTGGGCGCAGCGCCTGATCCGCACCAATTGCCCCCACTGCGCCATCGAGCACACGCCCGACGACGCCGAGCTGGCCAGCGTGGGCCTGGCGCGCGCCGATGTGCAGGACTACCAGTTCCGGCAGGGCAAGGGCTGCGGCGACTGCCGCGGCACCGGCTACAAGGGACGCCGCTCGATCGCCGAGATCCTGGTGCTGACGGACGAAATCCGCGAGATGATCGTCGACAAGAAGCCGATACGCCAGATCAAGGCGGCGGCGCATGCCAACGGCACGCGCAGCCTGCGCCTGGCGGCGCTGGAACTGGTCAGGCGCGGCGCCACCACCATCACTGAAATCAAGAGGGTGACCCTGCATGCGTAGACGCCCTGGACAAACCCTGCAGCTGCGTGTCGCGCCGGACGCGGTGCACCTGGCGTGCACCGGCGGTTGGCGCACGCGGGCCGGCACGCCGCTGGGCCAGCAGCTGTTTGTGCCCGACAGCGGCCTGCACGGCGAGTTTGCCGCCATCGGCAAGGCGCTGGCGCAGCTGTTCGCAGCCCGGGATTACGCAGGCTGGCCAGTGACGGTCGTGCTCGACGATGCACTGTCGCGCCTGTGGCCGGTGGCCTTGCCGCAAGGCGCCGCCAGCCTGGCCGATATCGAGGCCGCCGCCGCCCTGCGTTTTCAAGCGCTGTACGGCGATGCGCCGGACCTGTGGCAGACCAGCCGCGCCTGGCGCGCGGATGCGCCGTTTTTTTGCGCCGTGCCGCGCGCGCTGCTGGCGCAGGTCACGCGCGCTGCCGCCGGTGGCGGGCTGGCCATCATTGCCATGGTGCCGCAGTTTGTCGCCAGCTGGAATCGCTGGCAGGGCGCGCTCAAGCCGGGCGCGTGGTTCGGCCAGCTGCAGGAACAGATGCTGACGCTGGGCGTGCTGCACCAGGGCCGGCTGCAGGCCGTGCGCGCGATCAGCGTGCCGCAGGGCGCGCCGCGCCAGTGGCTGGAGCAGGCGGTGGCACGCGAAGCGCTGCTGCATGGCGTATCCGCACCGGGCTTGCTGCAGCTGTGCGGCGCAGCGCCGCCGGCCTGGCTGGCGCCGCCGGCGGCCGGCAGCCTGGTGTGCAGCGTTTTCCAGCATGGCGGGGATCTCGCATGACGCGTCTCGACATCGATTTCGCCCCGCCGGGCTGGCGCCGCAGCCTGCATCGCGTGCCAACATGGGCCTGGCTGGCCGGCATGGCCGGAGTGGTGCTGTGCGTGACGGCCGCCTGTGCCGGCAGCGCCGCGCTGGAACGCCAGCGCGTGCGCGAGGCGCAGCTGCAGCGCGCCCAGTTGCGCGTGGCCGCCAGCATGCGGGCGCCGGAACCGGTGGCGCAGGTGCCGGTCGCGCCGGCGCAGGCGGCCGCCGTCAACGCGGCCATTGCGCAATTGAACCTGCCGTGGCGCGACCTGCAGGATGCGCTGGCCACTGCCACGCCGCCTTCCGTCGCGCTGCTGGCGCTGGAACCGGACGCGCGCAAGCAGTTGCTGAAAATCACCGCGGAAACCAGGAGCAGCGATGCCATGATCGACTATGTCGCGCAGTTGAAACAGCAGGAGCTGTTCGGCGCCGGCGTGCAATTGCTGCGCCATGAAATTAACGAACTCGATCCCAACAAGCCATTGCGCTTCCAGGTCGAAGCGCATTGGAGCACGCCATGAGCGCCTGGCGGATCGATGCGCTGCGGCTGCGCGCCGAGCTGCTGCTGCGCCGCATCGGCGCACCGGCCTGCGTGGCCGTGCTGCTGCTGGTATCCGGCCTGCTGGCCTGGGGCTGGGCCTGGCAGCAGCGCGCGCTGGCGGCGCAGCTCGAAGCGCGTGCCTTGCCGCCGGCGCCGGTGGCGGCGATGGTGGTGCGTGCGCCAGCGGCCACCGCCAGCGACAATCTGGCCCTGTTTTATGGCGTGTTGGGCCAGCCGCGCTACGCCGAGCAGCAGGTCAGGCTGCTGTTCGACCTGGCGGCAAAGAACGGACTGGTGCTGGCGCAAGGTGAATACAAGAGCAGCTACGACAAGGCCAGCCGGGTCTCCACCTACCAGGTGACGCTGCCCTTGAAGGGCAGTTACCAGTCGGTCTGGCACTTCGCGCTGCAGGCGCTGCGCGCGGTGCCGTTCGCGTCGCTGGACGAACTGAGTTTCCGCCGCGAGCAGGTCGCCGACGCCCGGCTCGAAGCGCGCCTGCGCCTGACGTTTTATTTGTCCGATGCGGTGCCTGCCGCAGCGAGCGCGCCATGACGCGCCGCCATCTGCTGATGCTGGCCGGCCTGCTGGGCGCCGGCGCGCTGCTGCTGTTCGGCGAGCGCGCTCCCGTGCCGGAGGTGGCCGAAGCAGTCGAGCGCGCCGTGGCGCCGGAAGCCCGCAAGGCGCGGCCGGCCGGCAAGCCGCAAGCGCCGCCGCCGGTGATCCTGGCCCTGTTGCCGCGTGCCCAGGTCGCCGGCGAAGACGGCGACACCTTTGGCGCTGCCGATACCGTCTTCCAGAGCCAGAACTGGACGCCGCCGCCGGTGGTTGCCGCTCCCGTGGAGCCGCCGCCACCGCCGCCGCCGATGGCCCCGCCACTGCCTTTCGTCTACCTGGGCAAGGCTGCCGCCGAGGGCACCTGGGAAGTGTTTTTGTCGCGCGCCGACAAGACCTATATCGTGCGCGCCAATACCGTGATCGATGGCGCCTACCGCGTGGTGGCCATCGCCCCGCCCGTGATGACCATCAACTACCTGCCTTTGAATCAGGTCCAGCAGCTCAACATTGGAGTAACCGAGTAATGCACCGTTCCCTACCCACCGCCGCTCTGTTGCTGCTGCTGGCCGGCTGCGCCGGGCAGATGGCGTATCGCGACGGCCGCGAGCTGATCGCGCAAAACCAGGTGCCGGCCGGCCTGCAAAAACTGCAGGAAGCCCTGCAGCAGGATCCCGGCAATGCACAATACCGCAGCGCCTATCTGCAGGCGCGCGAGCGTGCCACCAGTGGCGGGCTGCAGCAGGCCGAGCGCCTGGCGGCATCTGGCCAGCCCGACGCCGCGCGCCAGGCCTTCGCCGCGGTGCTGGAAGTGGACGCGCAAAATGAACGGGCCAATGCCGGCCTGCGTGCGCTCGAGCGCGAACAGCGGCTGGGCAAGCTGCTGGCCGAGGCGCAGGCCGACGCCATGGCCAAGCGCTACGACCCGGCGCGCCAGCGCCTGAACGCCATCCTGGCCGAGCAGCCGGCGCATCCCGGGGCGCGCGAACTGCTGCGCGCGGTCAATGACAGGACGGCGCCGGCGGTGGCCGAGTCGGGCCTGGCCAGGTCGTACAAGCAGCCGATCACGATTGAGTTTCGCGACGCGCCACTGAAGCAGGTGTTCGAGCTGATCGCGCGCCGCTCCGGCCTCAATTTCGTGTTCGACAAGGACGTCAAGGCCGATGCGAAAACCTCGATTTTCCTGAAGAACAGCACGGTGGAATCGGCGGTCTATTTCCTGCTGGTGACGAACCAGCTGGAGCAGGAAGTGATGGATGCGAACACCATCCTGATCTACCCGAACGTGGCCGCCAAGCTCAGGGAGTACCAGGAAGTGCTGGTCAAGACGTTTTTCCTGGCCAATGCCGACGCCAAGCAGGTGGCCAATACGCTCAAAACCATCCTCAAGACGCGCGACGTGGTGGCCGATGAAAAGCTCAACCTGGTGATCGTGCGCGACACGCCCGAGGCGATCCGGCTGGCCGAACGCCTGATCGCGGTGCAGGACGTGCCCGAGGCCGAAGTGGTGCTGGAACTGGAAATCCTCGAAGTCAAGCGCAGCCGCCTGCTCGAACTGGGCGTGGCCTGGCCGTCGAGCCTGACCCTGTCGCCGCTGAGCACCTCGGGCGGCATGGGGCTGACCATTTCGGACCTGAACAATCTGAACCAGCGCACCATCGGCATCAACAACCTGTCCGTCACGGCGAATGCCAACAAGACCGACGGCGACGCCAATATCCTGGCCAATCCCCGCATCCGCGTGCGCAACCGCGAAAAAGCCAAGTTCGTCATCGGCGACAAGGTGCCCGTGATTACCACCACCATTTCGCCGGGCACGGGCGGCTTCGCATCCGAGTCGATCAGCTACCTGGACGTGGGCCTGACGGTCAACGTCGAGCCGACCATCTACCTGAACAATGAAGTGGGCATCCGCATCTCGCTGGAAGTGAGCAACCTGGGCGCGGCCACCATCACCAAGACCGGCTCGACGCTGTACCAGATCGGCACGCGCCAGGCGTCGACCATGCTGCAGTTGAAAGATGGCGAGAACCAGGTGCTGGCGGGCCTGATCAACAATGAAGAGCGCAGTTCCGGCAACAAGGTGCCGGGCCTGGGCGATATTCCCCTGCTGGGCCGTCTGTTCGGCAGCAGCAAGGACGACAGCCAGAAAACCGAGATCGTGCTGTCGGTCACGCCGCACCTGGTGCGCACGGTGCAGCGCCCGGAAGCGAAGGAGTCGGAATTTTCGGCCGGCACCGAAGGCAGCTTCCGGCGCCGTCCCGACATGACGCCCAAGGCCAGCACGCAGATGCCGGGCTCGGTGATCGTGCGTTCCGGCCCGCCTGCGGTGGGCTTGCAGCCTGCGCCGGTGCAGCCGATGATGGTGCCGGGAGCCGTGCCGCAGGCGTTGCCGCAAACCGTGCCACAAACCGTGCCACAAACCGTGCCACAAACCGTGCCGCAGACCGTGCCGGCGCCCGAGGTCACGCCGCAACCCGACATGCCGGCGGCCGAGCCGCTGCCCTTGTCGTCGGGCCAGCCGGCGCCGATGCCGGTGTCGCCCCTGCCGCTGTCCTCGGGCCAGCCGGTGCCGGTGGTGCCGCCGCGAAAATGACCGTGGCGAGCGCATGGCCGGGGCGCTGGCGGGGATTTACGCTGATCGAGCTGCTGGTGACCCTGGCCATCCTCGGCGTGCTGGGCACGCTGGTCGTGCCTGTCACCCAGGTAACGCTGCAGCGGCGCCAGGAGCAGGAACTGCGGCGCGGCCTGCGCGACATACGCCAGGCGCTGGATGCATACAAGCGGGCCGGCGACGAAGGTCGCCTGCTGCGCGCGCCAGACGCCAGCGGTTATCCGAAAAGCCTGGAACTGCTGGTCGAAGGCGTGCCGGACCAGCGCAATCCCAAGCGCAGCAAGATCTATTTCCTGCGCCGCGTGCCGCGCGACCCGTTCAACCGCGACCCCGGCCTGGCCGATGCGCAAACCTGGGGCAAGCGCAGCTATGCCAGCGAGGCCGATGATCCGCGCGAAGGCGACGATGTCTATGATGTGTATTCCACCTCGAACAAGATGGGGCTGAACAATGTGCCATACCGGAAATGGTGAACCATGACTGACGATCAGCCAAAATTACCGCGCGGTTTTACCCTGATCGAGTTGCTGGTGGTGCTTGGCATCGTTGCGTTGCTGCTGACGCTGGCCGTGCCACGTTATTTCCCCAGTCTCGACAAGGCAAAGGAAACCGTGCTGGCTGACAACCTGCGCAATCTGCGCGCCACCATCGATCAGTTCCATGGCGACACGGGGCGCTATCCTGATTCCATCGAGCAACTGGTGGAGAAAAAATACCTGCGCGCCATGCCTATCGATCCGATCACCGACAGCGATGCCAGCTGGCTGACCGTGCCGCCGCCTGACGACACACCGGGCCAGGTATATGACGTGAAAAGCGGCGCACCCGGCAAGGATCGCAGCGGGACGCCATTTGCCGACTGGTAACCATGATGCACAAGGGACAGGGCCGTCAGAGCGGCTTTACTTATCTGGGGTTGATTATCTTGGTGGCCATTCTGGGCCTGGTGGGGGCGGCTGGCTTGAAGATGGGTTCGCTGTTGCAGCGCCAGATCGCCGAGCAGGAACTGCTCGATATCGGTGCCCAGTTTTCCGACGCCCTATATAGTTATGCCGCCGCCACACCGCCGGGCCAGCCGCAGCAGCCGGACAGCCTGGCAGCACTCTTGCGCGACGCGCGCGTGCCGCAGTTGCGCCGTCATCTGCGCAAACTGTATACCGATCCCGTCACCGGCCGTGCGGAGTGGGGCCTGCTGTATCAGCCAGGCAGCAATCGCATCATCGGTGTACATAGCCTTTCACAAATGCAGCCGTTGAAAGTAGGTAACTTTGAAGCGCGCTTCAAGGGCTTCGAAGACAAGTCACACTTGTCTGACTGGCAATTTATGCAGTCGGTCCAGGTTGCCCATCCTGTCAGTGCCGGACAGCAACGACAAAAAGATGAATTAACTGTACCGCCAGTGTTGTTTCCACGCTAAATTTCCCCACCGCAAGAATCACCTCACGACACCGCAATTGATGAGCCAACGGACCAAATCGGCTCGTAAACGCTCTTTTTGACCCGAAAATCGCTAGCGAACCCGGCAATTGTTCTTCCTCAGAAACAAGTATATTGTGCAACTGTTTTCTAAAAAAAATAATTTCATCTTTTGAAACTTAGATAAAATATTTATAAGTAATTCTTAAGTATTTCCGTGCAATTATGCTATCATTCTATTCAGTACTTCCTGTACTACTTGGTGGCCAGCGCATAGCAGCCAAAAATTACTTTTAAGGGATAACCATCATGAAATTGAAATTTATCGCTGCTGGCATCATGGCAGCAGCATCGTTTAACGCAATGGCTGTCGATCACACCCTGGGCCTGCTGGATCCGGCCGATCCTGATACCCTGTCGGGTTTTTCCACCAAGTTCGCCAACAGCGGCACGAGCATCGATGACACCTGGTTCTTTGAACTGCTGGCACCGTCGTCGGCATCGTTCGGCGCCTGGCAGACGTTCTCTGCGCCTATCGGTGCGATCACCGGTTTCACCGGTGTTCTGATTGGTCACGGCAATCTGGATCTGTCGAGCACAGCATCGAGCCAAAGCCTGAGCTGGGTTGGTGACTTGGCCGCCGGCTCCTATGCTGTGCACATTACGGGCGTTACCGCCACCAAGAACGTGCAATACACGGCTTCGGTATCGGCCCTGCCAGTACCTGAACCAGAAACCTATGGCATGATGCTCGCCGGCCTGGCGCTGGTTGGCGCCGCGGCACGCCGCCGCGCAAAAAAATCTGCCTGAATTTCAGGCAGTAAATGAAAAACCCGCCGAGGCGGGTTTTTTTTGGTCCATGCCAGCGAAAAATGTGGAAACGTTCTGACGTTGCTGGGTTCTAACCGATCAGCAATCTTCTTTCATGGTGGCGACATGGCCTTTTTTTCGTCTGCGCCGTCGTCAGGCCGTGCGCTTGAAATCGCGGAAGCGGAAGCCGGCCAACAGCAACGTACCGAAATAGGCGACGCCGCACACGCAGATCAGCAAGCCCAGCGTACCGGCCCGCAGCAGCGGATGGGCCTGCATGGCGATCCAGTCGATGCGCGTGGCGCCATACGCCGCCACGCCGCCCATCACGGCCAGCGCCGGCAGCAGGCGCAGGAAAAACACCAGCCAGCCCGGCTTGGGCGTATAGATGCCGCGTTTGCGCAAGCCCCAGTACAAAAAGCTGGCGTTCAGGCAGGCGCCCAGGCCGATCGACAGCGCCAGGCCGGCCACCGCGATATACGGCACGAACAGCAGGTTCATCAACTGCGTGGCGATCAGCACGCCGATGGCGATCTTGACGGGGGTGCGGATATCCTGGCGCGCATAAAACGCTGGCGCCAGGGTTTTCACCAGGATGATGCCGATCAGGCCCAGGCTGTAGGCCACCAGCGGCTGGGTCGACATGGTCACCGATTCGGCCGTGAATTTGCCGTAGTGGAAGAGGGTGGCGATCAGCGGCGTGGCCAGCGTCGCCATGCCGACGGCGGCCGGCAGGGCCAGCAGAAAGGTCAGGCGCAGGCCCCAGTCCAGCAGGGCCGAGTATTCGGTCTTGTCGCCATCGACATTGGCTTTCGACAAGCTCGGCAGCAAGATGGTACCCAGCGCCACGCCCAGCATGGCGGTCGGGAATTCCATCAGTCGGTCGGCGTAGGACAGCCAGGAAATGCTGCCCTCGGCCAGGCGCGAGGCGATGCTGGTATTGATCATCAGGCTGATCTGCGCGGCCGAGACGGCAAAGACGGCCGGTCCCATCTTTTTCAGCACGCGCCGCACGCCGCCGTCCGAGAGGCCAATGGCCGGATTGATCGACAGGCGCGGCAGCATGCCGATTTTCACCAGCGCCGGGATCTGGATCGCCACCTGCAGCAGGCCGCCAACGAACACGGCAATGGCCATGGCATAGATGGGCTGCGCCAGGTGCGGCGCCAGGAACAGCGAAGCGGCGATAAACGACAGGTTCAACAATACAGGAGTAAACGCGGGTATCTTGAATTCGCGCCAGGTGTTCAGGATGCCGCCGGCCAGCGCCACGAACGACATGCAACTGATATAAGGGAACATCAAACGCGTCATCCACACGGCCGCGTCAAACGCGCCAGGGTCCTTCGACAGGCCGGTGGCGATCGCATACACGAACCACGGTGCGCCGATGATGCCGACGGCCGACACCAGCAGGGTGGCCCAGACCAGCGTGGTGGCCACATGGTCGGCCAGCTGCTTGCTGGCCTCCTGGCCGTGCTGGTTCTTGTATTCGGACAGGATCGGCACGAAGGCCTGCGAGAACGCGCCTTCGGCAAACAGGCGGCGCAGCAGGTTGGGGATGCGGAAGGCCACGATAAAGGCGTCGGTGTAGGCGCCGGCGCCAAAGGCGCGCGCGAACAGACTCTCGCGCAATAAACCGGTGACTCGGGACAGCATGGTCATGCTGGAAATGGCGGCGAGGGTTCTGAGCAAGTTCATGGGGGCAGATTATAGCTGGGCAGGGCCCCCGCAAACGATTAACATGTCGTAATAATCATGCAAAATCTCCCCGTGCCATGGTCAATTTTGCCACCCGGGGGCGCGATTGCTGGTTTTTTGAATTGCCCTCGCCGAAAAATATCGTTATAATCGAAGGCTGTACAGAATTCTGTTACGCAGACACTAATGTTTGACAGGCACTGGTTTGGCACACATGGTTCGGCAGACGCACAGAACGCACCGGTTGGCAAACACTAATGTTTGCAAACGCACTTTGACCCTGTTTTAGGAAATTCCATGGCAAATACCGCACAAGCGCGCAAACGCGCTCGTCAAGCAGTTAAGCAAAACGCACACAATTCGTCCCAGCGTTCGACCTTGCGCACAGCTATCAAAGCTGCTCGCAAAGCGATCCAGGGCGGTGACAAGGCAGCTGCTGCTGCAATCTTCCAGGCTTCCGTGTCGACCATCGACCGTATCGCCGACAAGAAGATCATTCACAAAAACAAGGCAGCTCGCCACAAGAGCCGTCTGGCAGCTGCTCTGAAAGCACTGTCCGCTTAATACTCACCCGCATGCCAGCATGCTGGCATTGGATGACAAGCAAAAACCCGCAGACCTGGTCTGGCGGGTTTTTTCGCGTTCGCCTGCTTATTTCGGCAAGGGCAGGTTGCCTATCGCCATGCCGGGCTTGATATTGCGCAACCGGAACCAGCCCAGGTTCATTTCCAGCGCATAGCGCACCGGCACCAGCCGGGTCGAGCAGTGGCTGTCGAGTGTTTGCGGCTGCATGTCTTCGATATTGACGATGCGCCCGCTTGCATCGAGAAACGCCACCGACAGCGGCAGCGCCGTATTCTTCATCCACATGCATTGCGTGGCCGATGCGCCGAACACGAACAGCATGCCGCCGTTGACGGCCATGCTGTCGCGGTACATCAGCCCCTGTTCTCGCTGGTCTTCCGTGGCCGCCACTTCGGCCTTGATCAGGTGCGTGCCGGCCGATAATTGCACGGTTTTCAGGGGCGGGTTCTGCGCCTGGACGGCAAGCGACGGTACTGTCATCGCCAGGGCCAGGCTGCTGCGGATCAGGAAAGTTTTCATGTGCAAGGCGGTAGCGGTGGAGCGGCGATTAGGCCATGCAGCGAGCTCAACCGTCAAGGCGCCTGTCTTGCCATCTGTCTTATTTGCGCACAAGCGCGCCGGCCGGCACTTCGCACCATTCGCCCGGCATCAAGGGATGGCTGGACAGGGAAAACGGGCCGATGCTGCTGCGTACCAGGCGCAGGGTGGGCAGGCCGACGGCCGCCGTCATGCGCCGTACCTGGCGGTTTTTGCCCTCTTTCAGGGTAATCGCCAGCCACGAGGTGGGCTGGTCAGCCCGCGCGCGGATCGGCGGGTTGCGTGGCCACAGCCAGTCCGGCTCGGCGATCTGCACGGCCTTGCACGGTTTGGTGACGAAGTCGCCCAGGTCCAGCGGCGCCTGCAGGCGCGCCAGGCTGGCCGCGTCGGGCACGCCCTCGACCTGTACCAGATAGGTCTTCGCTTCCTTGCGGTCGGGGTGGCTGATGGCGTGCTGCAGCTGGCCGTCGTCGGTCAGCAGCAGCAGGCCTTCGCTATCGGCGTCGAGCCGGCCGGCCGGATAGACGCCGGGAATGGCGACATGGTCAGCCAGGGTAAGGCGGCCATCCTGTGGCGAGAACTGGCACAGGACCTGGAATGGTTTGTTGAAGAGGATCAGGGGCATGGTGTTATCTTGATGCAAAAGAGGTTGCTGCGGGCATTGCGCGGGTGAATGCGTGACGCCGTGTAACATAGTGGTGCATAATAAGAAACGCGCGTCTTGTATCTTATAGAAGACAGATAGGGTCCTGCTGCCTTCCCTTCGGTCTTGCTGTTGCCAACTCTGCCATCGCAGTCCATTCGGAGATTTTTGATGTACCAACATATTACAGTACCTGCTGACGGACAAAAAATCACCGTCAACGCCGATTGTTCGCTGAACGTGCCCGATCAGCCCATCATCCCCTTTATCGAAGGCGATGGCACGGGCAGCGATATCACGCCGGTGATGATCAAGGTGGTCGATGCGGCAGTGGCCAAGGCGTATGGCGGCGCGCGCAAGATCCACTGGATGGAAGTTTTTGCGGGCGAAAAAGCCACCCGCGTGTACGGCATGGACACCTGGCTGCCGGCCGAAACGCTGGCCGTGGTGCAAGAGTATCTGGTGTCGATCAAGGGTCCGCTGACCACGCCGGTCGGCGGCGGCATGCGTTCGCTCAACGTGGCGCTGCGCCAGCAGCTCGACCTGTACGTCTGCCTGCGCCCGGTGCGCTATTTCAAGGGCGTGCCGTCGCCATTGAAGGCGCCGGAAAAGACGTCGATGGTGATCTTCCGCGAAAACTCGGAAGACATCTATGCCGGCATCGAATATGCGCAGGGCACCGACGAGGCGAAAAAGCTGATCGATTTCCTGGTCAATGAAATGGGCGCGACCAAGATCCGTTTCCCGGACACCTCGGGCATCGGCATCAAGCCGGTGTCGGTCGAAGGCACCGAACGCCTGGTGCGCAAGGCGCTGCAGTATGCGATCGACAATGACAAGCCGTCCGTGACGATCGTTCACAAAGGCAACATCATGAAGTTTACGGAAGGCGGCTTCCGCGACTGGGCCTATGCGCTGGCGCAAAAGGAATTCGGCGCCGAACTGATCGATGGCGGACCGTGGTGCAAGTTCAAAAATCCGAAGACGGGGCGCGACATCACGGTCAAGGATTCGATTGCCGATTCGTTCCTGCAGCAGATCCTGCTGCGTCCGGTTGAATACAGCGTGATTGCCACGCTGAACCTGAACGGCGACTATATCTCGGACGCGCTGTCGGCCCAGGTGGGCGGCATCGGCATCGCGCCGGGCGGCAACCTGTCCGATTCGGTGGCCATGTTCGAGGCAACGCACGGCACGGCGCCGAAGTACGCGGGCAAGGATATCGTCAACCCCGGCTCCTTGATTTTGTCGGCGGAAATGATGCTGCGCCATATGGGCTGGGTCGAGGCGGCCGACCTGATACTCGACGCGATGCAAAAGGCGATCGCCTCGAAACGCGTCACGTACGACTTTGCGCGCCTGATGGAAGACGCGACGCAGGTGTCGTGCTCGGGTTTTGGCGACGTGATGATCGAGAATATGTAAGCGCGAGGCGAAAAAAAACCCCGTTCGAAACGGGGTTTTTCACATCTGAGGGCCGAAGAAGCTTAGGCGGACTGGATGTTGGAAGCTTGCTTGCCTTTAGGGCCTTGCGTGACTTCGAATTGAACTTTTTGACCTTCTTTGAGGGTCTTGAAACCGTTCATGTTGATTGCGGAGAAATGAGCAAACAAATCTTCGCCGCCATCATCTGGAGTGATGAAGCCAAAGCCTTTGGAATCATTGAACCACTTAACTGTACCTGTTGCCATAAAAAGAACTTTCAAAATTAACACTAATCACACGAGCCATAAAAGCAAGAAGCTTCTTGCCCCCTCCTCGACGTCTCACTTCTTATCAAGCTGTACATTACTGCAACAGTCGATACAGCATTGTTGGCGGAATAAATATTGAAGTCAAGCGCTTTTCCATTCATCTTGACAAATTCTTCACGGCGACCAAAAAAGCAACTCTTGATTTTCGCCGCAAGGTCGCCATCTGCGCAGGAGTGAGAAAACGCGTAAGATTGAAAACAATTGGAAACGCGCAGATATTGCGCATGACAACCACTGTGAAAGCATTAGAATAAGCGTATGGCAACCAAGCACGACACAGAAGCCCTGCTGGAGCGGCAAGCCCTCAAGCCGCCGCCGCTCTATCAGGTGGCCTTGCTCAATGACGATTACACCCCCATGGAATTCGTGGTGGCCGTCATTCAGGAGTATTTCAACAAGGACCGTGAAACGGCGACGCAAATCATGCTCAGTGTTCACCGCTACGGCAAAGGAGTGTGCGGCGTGTTCTCTAAAGATATAGCGTGTACCAAAGTGGAGTTCGTTTTAACGCATGCGCGCAAGGCGGGGCATCCCCTGCAGTGCGTGATGGAGGAAGTATGATTGCGCAGGAATTAGAAGTAAGTTTGCACATGGCGTTTGTCGAAGCTCGGCAGGCACGGCATGAATTCATCACGGTGGAGCATTTACTGCTGGCACTGCTGGACAATCCCTCCGCAGCCGAGGTGTTGCGCGCCTGCGCGGTCAATATTGAAGACCTGCGCAAGACGCTCACCAACTTCATTGGCGATAACACGCCGACCGTGCCTGGCACGGGCGAGGTCGACACCCAGCCAACGCTCGGTTTCCAGCGCGTGATCCAGCGCGCCATCATGCACGTTCAGTCGGCATCGAATGGCAAGAAGGAAGTCACCGGCGCCAACGTGCTGGTGGCGATCTTCGGCGAAAAGGACTCGCATGCGGTCTACTACCTGCACCAGCAGGGCGTGACCCGCCTGGACGTGGTCAACTTCATCTCGCACGGCGTACGCAAGGACCAGACCACGGAAAGCGCGAAAGCGTCGGAAGGCGTGGAAGAGGGTGCGCCTGGCGCCGAAGGACAGCCGAAGGAAAGCCCGCTCGACCAGTTCACGCAAAACCTGAACAAGGCCGCTGCCGAAGGCAAGATCGACCCGCTGATCGGACGCGAGGACGAAGTCGACCGCGTGATCCAGATCCTGTGCCGCCGCCGCAAGAACAACCCGCTGCTGGTGGGCGAGGCAGGCGTGGGCAAGACGGCGATCGCCGAAGGCCTGGCCTACCGCATCACGCAGAATGACGTGCCGGAAATCCTGCAGAATGCCGTCGTGTATTCGCTGGACATGGGCGCCCTGCTGGCCGGTACCAAATACCGCGGCGATTTCGAGCAGCGCCTGAAAGCCGTGCTGAAACAGCTGAAGGACAATCCGCACGGCATCCTGTTCATCGACGAGATCCACACCATTATCGGTGCGGGCTCGGCTTCGGGCGGCACGCTGGACGCGTCCAACCTGCTGAAACCGGCACTGGCGAACGGCCAGCTCAAATGCATTGGTGCGACCACCTACACGGAATTCCGCGGCGTGTTCGAAAAAGACCATGCCCTGAGCCGCCGCTTCCAGAAAGTGGACGTCAACGAGCCGACCGTCGAGCAGACCGTGCAGATCCTGCGCGGCCTCAAATCGCGCTTCGAAGAGCATCACGGCGTGAAATACTCGCAGTCGGCACTGTCGACGGCGGCCGAACTGGCGGCGCGCTTCATCAACGACCGCCATCTGCCCGACAAGGCGATCGATGTCATCGATGAAGCGGGTGCGGCACAGCGCATCCTGCCGAAGTCGAAGCAGAAAAAGACCATCGGCAAGAGCGAGATCGAAGACATCATTGCCAAGATCGCCCGGATTCCGCCGCAAACGGTCAACCAGGACGACCGCAGCAAGCTGCAAACCATCGACCGCGACCTGCGCAACGTGGTGTTCGGGCAAGACCCGGCCATCGAAGCGCTGGCCTCGGCCATCAAGATGGCGCGCGCAGGTCTGGGCAAGACGGACAAGCCGATCGGCTCGTTCCTGTTCTCCGGTCCGACCGGCGTCGGCAAGACCGAGGTGGCCAAGCAACTGGCGTTCATCCTCGGCATCGAGCTGATCCGTTTCGACATGTCGGAGTACATGGAGCGCCATGCCGTGTCGCGCCTGATCGGTGCGCCACCGGGCTACGTCGGTTTCGACCAGGGCGGCCTGCTGACCGAAGCGATCACCAAGAAGCCGCATGCGGTGCTGCTGCTCGATGAAATTGAAAAAGCCCATCCGGACATTTTCAATATCCTGCTGCAGGTGATGGACCACGGCACCCTGACGGACAACAACGGCCGCAAAGCCGATTTCCGCAACGTGATCATCATCATGACCACCAATGCGGGCGCGGAGAGTTTGCAGAAGGCTTCGATCGGCTTCACCAATTCCAAGCAGGCAGGCGACGAGATGGCCGACATCAAGCGCATGTTTACGCCGGAGTTCCGCAACCGTATCGATGCCACCATCAGCTTCCGCGCGCTGGACCAGGAAATCATCCTGCGCGTGGTCGACAAGTTCCTGATGCAGCTGGAAGAGCAGCTGCACGAGAAAAAAGTCGAAGCCGTGTTTACCGAGAAGCTGCGTGCCTTCCTGGGCAAGAAAGGTTTCGATCCGCTGATGGGCGCGCGTCCGATGTCGCGCCTGATCCAGGACATGATCCGCAAGGCGCTGGCCGACGAACTGCTGTTCGGCCGCCTGGTCACCGGCGGGCGTGTCACGGTCGACCTCGACGACAAGGACCAGGTCCTGCTGGAGTTCCCGGAACCGCCCGATGCGGCGCCGACGGCAGCACCGGAGACGGTCGAAGTGGAGTAATCGCTGTCGAGCTCTTCAGAAAACCCGCCCACGCAAGTGGCGCGGGTTTTTTTACGTTCATGTGGGCAATAAAGAAGCTTTTCTTCGGGGCGCTTTATGCCAGAATTGTTGTCCGGTATCGACACGATGTCCATGCCGCCCGACCGCTATCTGGATGCCCATATGAACCTTTCCCGACCTCTCTCCCTGCTGCTGTTGTCCGCCGGCCTGCTGGGCAGCGCCTGCGCCCAGGCTGCCTCCAGCTATTTCCGTTTCCCTGCCGTACGCGGCGACACCGTGGTGTTTACCGCCGAAGGCGACTTGTGGAAAAGCAGCGTGCAGGGCGGTCCCGCCCAGCGCCTGACCACCCATGCCGGCTATGAAACCAATGCGGCGATTTCGCGCGATGGCCAGTGGCTGGCGTTTTCCGCTTCGTATGAAGGGGCGCAGGACGCGTATGTGATGCCGCTGGCGGGTGGCTTGCCGCGCCGCATTTCGTACGACAATGGCGGCGTGCTGGTGCTGGGCTGGACGGCGCAGGGCGAAGTACTGGTCAGCACGCAAAACACCGATGGTCCCGCCTCGCGCCGCGTGGTCGCCGCGATCGATCCCGTCAAGCTCACCCGGCGCGTGTTTCCCGTCGCCGACGCCAACGATGCCGTGCTTGACGATGCGGGCAAGACGCTGTTCTTCACGCGTTTCGGCCTGGCCGTCACCAACGACAATGTGCGCAACTACCGCGGCGGCGCGCACGCCCGGATGTGGCGCTACGACCTCGATGGCAAGAGCGAAGCCGTGCCCCTGCATATGGACGCGGCGGCCGACGGCAACAACAAGCGCCCCATGTGGGGGCAGGGCCGCGTGTATTACATCAGTGACGAAAACGGCAGCGACAATCTGTGGAGCATGCTGCCGGACGGTACCGACCGCCGCGCATTGACGCAGCACACGCAATGGGATGTGCGCAATGCCGCGCTGGGCGATGGCAGGATCGTCTACCAGCTGGGGGCCGACCTGCATGTGCTGGACCTGGCAAGCGGCGCCGCGGCATCGCCGCCGCTGCCGATCACGCTGGTGTCGGACTTCGACCAGCAGCGCGCGCGCCAGGTGCGCTCGCCATTGGATACCCTGTCGAACGTGCAGCTGTCCGGCAAGGACGAACGCATTATCCTGACCGCGCGCGGCCGTGTCAGCATCGCCGGCACGGGCAGCCAGCGGCGCGTCGATATCGCGATTCCCGAAGGCGCCCGTGCGCGCGACGCCGTCTTCAGCAGCGATGAAAAATCCGTGTTTGCGATAGTCGACACCAGCGGCGAAAACGAGATCTGGCGCTACGCCGCCGATGGGTCCGGCCCCGGCGAGCGTCTCACCACCGAGGGCGACAGCCACCGCTGGAAACTGTATCCGTCGCCGGACGGTCGCTACCTGGCGCACAGCGACAAGAAGGGCCGCTTCTGGCTGCTCAACCTGGCTACCAAGGCCAATGAGCTGATCGACGACGCGGGCAAGGCCGGCGTCGACAAGCACGATGAAGTGCAATGGTCGCCCGACAGCCGCAACCTGGCGCTGGTGCGCGTGGCCAGCAACGAGCAGCGCGAGCAGATCGGCCTGTACAACCTGGCCAGCAAGGAACTGGTGTTTGTCACCAGCGACCGCTACATGTCCGGTTCGCCCATGTTTTCGCCCGATGGCCGCTGGCTGTATTTTTTGTCGGCCCGCAATTTCCAGCTGGCCAATGGCTCGCCTTGGGGCGACCGCAACATGGGTCCCGTATTCGACAAGCGGGTCGGCGTGTATGCGCTGGCGCTGCAGCCGGGCAATCGTTTTCCGTTCCAGCCCGACGATGAGCTGAGCCGCCCGGGCGTGAAACCGCCGGAAACGGATGATGAAAAGGCGGCCGAACTGGCAGCCGAAAAAGCACTGGAAAAAGCGGGGGGCGGCAAGGCGGCCCAGAAGAAATCGCCGGCCACCTTGCCGGCGATCATCACCAAAGGCCTGGCCGCGCGCCTGTATGAAGTGCCGCTGGCGCCCGGCAACTACACGGCGCTGGCCCTCGACGACAAGCGCCTGTATTTCCTGGAGCGCGACAGCGCGGACAACAAGTCCAGCCTGAAGACCCTGGCGATCGGCAACACCGGCTCCAAGCCCGAACTGCTGGCGTCGAATGTGCGCGAATTCGACCTGGCGCAGGATAAAAAACACTTGTACTACCGGACGGCCGCGGCCACCGGGCCCGGCGAGATGCTGGTGATCGAGGCGGGCGCGAAACTGCCGGCCGACCTGACGAAAGCCAGGGTGAAAGTCGACGACTGGACGTTCGTGTCGAATCCTCGCCTGGAATGGAAGCAGATGTTCAACGACGCCTGGCGCTTGCACCGGGACTTCTTGTACGACGCGAAGATGCGCGGCGTGGACTGGACGGCCGCACGCGCCAAGTATGCGCCGCTGGTCGAGCGCGTGACCGACCGCGCCGAACTCAATGACGTGCTGGGCATGATGGTGGCCGAAGTGGGCGCGCTGCATTCGCAGATCCGTCCCGGCGAATTGCGCCGCACGGAGCAGGAAGGCACGCCGGCCGGCCTGGGCGCCGTGCTGGCGCGTGGCAGGGACGGCTATGTGGTCGAGCATATCTACCGCAGCGAGCCGGAACTGCCGTCCGAGCGTGCGCCGCTGTCGCGCCCCGAGGTGGACGTGAAAGAGGGCGACGTGATCACGGCCGTCAATGGCAAGGACGCCCTGGGTGCGCGCGATATCAGCGACCTGCTGCTGAACCAGGCCGGCAAGCAGGTGCTGCTGCAGGTCAGGCGGGGCAATGCCGCGCCGCGTGCCGTGATCGTCACGCCGGTCGACATGGTGAAACAGACGGCGCTGCGCTATGGCGACTGGGAGCTGAGCCGCGCGGAACAGGTGGCGGCCAGCTCGCAGGGACGCATCGGCTACCTGCATTTGCGGGCGATGGGTGCGCGCGATATCGCCTCGTTCGCGCGCGACTTCTACGCCAATCTGAACCGCGATGGCCTGATTATCGACGTGCGCCGCAATAACGGCGGCAATATCGATAGCTGGATCATTGAAAAACTGCTGCGCAAGGCCTGGGCGTACTGGGCGCCGCCGGGCGTGCAGCCGTCGTCGAACATGCAGAACACCTTCCGCGGCCACCTGGTGGTGCTGGTCGACGAGCTGACCTATTCCGACGGCGAGACGTTTGCGGCCGGCGTCAAGGCCCTGAAACTGGCGCCGCTGGTGGGCAAGCGCACGGCCGGCGCCGGCGTCTGGCTCAGCGACAACACGAGATTGTCGGACAACGGCATGGCGCGCGTGGCCGAAAACGGCCAGTTCGGCCCGGACGGCCAATGGCTGATCGAAGGCGTGGGCGTGGTGCCCGACGTGGAAGTGGAAAACCCGCCGCACGCCACGTTCGAAGGCACCGACCGCCAGCTGGAAGTGGCGCTGGAGATGCTGGCCAAAAAACTCAGGGAGCAGCCGCTGCGCCAGTTCCAGGCGCAGCCGATACCGGCGCTCAAGCGCTAGAGACTGGCGGCGGCCCGGAACTGCTGCGCGCGGCGGCGCGATACTTCCACCAGCGCGCCGTTGGCCAGGACCAGATCGAGGCCGTCCGCCGCGTTTTCCGCCACCGTGGTGACATGCGCCAGGCTGACGATCTGGCGCCGGTTGGCGCGGAAGAACTGGCCGGGCGGCAGCCGTTCTTCCAGCTGGTTCAGCGTACGCAGCATCAATGGCTGTTCCGTCCCGAAGTACACGCGCGCGTAATTGCCTTCCGATTCGAACAGCACGATGTCGGCCAGCGCCACGAACCAGCAGCGCTCGCCATCCTTGATAAAGATCTTGCGCGCGGAATCTGACGTCGCCGTGGCCTGCACGCGCGCGCCGGCGCGCGCCAGTGCCGTGGCCAGGCGCGATGCCTGCACCGGTTTCTGCAGATAGTCGAGCGCGCTCACTTCAAACGCCTGCAGCGCATACTGGTCGTAGGCGGTGCAGAAGATGACGTCGGGCGCCTGCTCCAGCGCGCCGAGCAGGTCGAAGCCGGAGCCGCCCGGCATCTGCACGTCGAGCAGCAGCAGGTCGGGCGCAAGCACGGCGATCTGCGCCATCGCCTCGGCGGCGCTGGCCGCTTCGCCGACGATTTCCACCTCGGGATGCATTTTCAGCAGGCGGCGCAGCTCGGCGCGCGCCAGGCGCTCGTCATCGACCAGCAGCACGCGCAGGACCGTCATGGCTGCGGCAACTGCAACACGGCATGCACGCAGCCGCCGTGCTGGTCCAGCGCCAGCGTGGCCCGGGTGCCGAGCGCCAGCGCCAGGCGCTTGCGGGCATTGTTCAATCCGACCCGGGTCGAGCCGGACTGCGTGCGCAGCACTCCGGTATTGCTGACCGCGATGCGTACCAGGCCGTCGTGGCGGGTGGCGCTGATGTGGATATCGCTGCCCGCCAGGCTCGGTTCCACGCCGTGCTTGACGGCGTTTTCCACCAGCGTCTGCAGCGCCATTGGCGGGATGCGCACGGTGTCCAGTCCCACCTCGATCTCCATCGTCACGCGCAGCCGCTCTTCAAAGCGGATCGCCTCGATCGCCAGGTAGGCCTGCACGGCCTGCCATTCGTCGGCCAGCGGCACGGTATCGTGCGCGCCGGACTGCAGCGCATGGCGCATCAGCGCGGCCAGCTGGTCGACCATATTGGCGGCGGCGTCCTGGTTTTCATAGATCAGCGCGCGCACGCTATTGAGACTGTTGAAGAAGAAGTGCGGGTTGACCTGCGCCTGCAGCGCGCGCAGTTCGGCGTCCTTGGCCAGCACTTCCAGGCGCAGCGTCTCGGCCTCGAAACGGCTGGCGCGGCGCAGCGACTGGATCATCGAATAGAGCACGGTCCAGACCAGGAAGATGCCGAACCACGAGATCAGCGCCGACGGCAGCCAGCGCAGGCTGGTGACGGGGCCGAACGGCTGCAGCACGGCATAGCCCAATCCGGCCAGCACGCACTGCACCAGCGTCATCAGCGCCAGAGATGGCAGCACGTATTGCCAGGCAAAGCGGCCGTTGATCCAGCCGCGCCGGCGCAGCACGCGCCGCCAGGCCATCGACAGCAGCAGGCCGCTGGTGGCGCCCCACCAGCACACGCCGATCACGGGCCAGGTGACGGGCGCAAAACTCAGGCTCAGCAGCGCCAGCACGGCGGCGATATTCCAGCCCGTGAACTGGAAGATCCAGTACCAGTTCAGGCGGGCAAGCAGGGGCGGCTTCGGTGTCATGGCGGCGCAAAGGTCAGCTTCTTATTTGAGGAATTGTTCGATCTGGCCATACATCCAGTCGGGATCATCGTACATGATGAAGTGGCGCGCCGTCTCGGCCATGACGATCTGCACGCCCGGCAGCTGCTGGTACTGGCTGCGGAACACGGCTTCGGTGGCGGCGCGCGGCGCATAGTCCTTGTAGGCGATCCAGGTACCGAGCACCAGCGTGGGGGAGGCGATGCGCGCCACATCCTGGCGCAGATCGGTGCCCATCAAGCTGGCCATGGCGTCGGCCACGCTGTTGCGGTCAGAACGCTTGCCCCAGTCGAGAATGCGCGCCACGTCTTCGGGCTTGCTGGCCATGCCGGCGACGCTGCGCTGCTGGTTGGCGGCAAAGCTGGCGTCATCCTGGGCGCGCATGGCGCTGCGCATCTGCGCCGCCATGCCCTGCAGCTGCTCTTTCGTGATGCTGGGCAACTGCGTGGCGCCCAGCGCCGGCAGCGCGTCGACGATCACCAGTTTGCCCGCCTGCTGCGGATGGTCGATCGCCAGTTTCAGGGCCAGGAAACCTCCCAGGCTGTGGCCGACGATGGCCGGTTTTTCCATCTGCTGCTCGCGGATATAGCCAGCCAGCTGCGTTTCGGCCTGCGCCAGCAGGTCGCCCTCGACCTTCGGCACGCCGGCAAAACCGGCCAGGTTCAAGACATGGCACTGGCGCTGTGGGCGTGCAGCCGCGCCGCACAGGCGCGCCACCGTGCCTTGCCACACCTCGCCCGACGAGGCCAGGCCGGGGATCAGGATCACGGGCGCACCCTGGCCGGTAACTGCGACCTGGAAAGCCGGGTGTGTGGAAACCGGGGCGGCCTGGGCGGCATGGCTGGCAACGGCCATGGCAAACGTGGCGAACAGGGTGGCGCAGTGGTGCAGCAAGCGGTGTGTCATGGCGATCTCCTGAGGGGATGAATGAATAAGCAAATCAGCAGGGAGATGGTAGCCATCGCGCTGTCGCAGCGATACCAGGGCATGATGAACGGTTGCAGCGGCGGATGAATGGCACATCGATGTTCAACAGATCAAGCCTGCCTGCCTCAGACCCACTCTTCCTGGTCCACGCCATCGTCGGCATGGTAGCTGAGGTATTGCACCATTCTTGGCAGGTCGCCAAGGTTGGGCGTGGCGCAATGGGGCAGGGCCTGGTGCCAGATAATGAAGTCGCCGGCCTGGCCCGGCACTGCCACCGGCCGCAGCTGCTGCGGCGCCCACTCGCGCGGATTGTGGCCGGGCGGCACCGTCGCCAGCCAGTCGGCGAGGCGGTGCTGGAAGCCCGGCACGCAGTGAAACGCGCCATGGCTGGCGGCGCAGTCGCTCAGGTACAGCAGGCCTTGCAGCTTGAACGGTATCGGCAAGGCCAGGCTGGTATCCCAGTGCAGCGGGCTGCCCGTGAAACAGGCGTCCCTGGCTTGCGGCGGATTGAAGCTGACCTTGTCGATGGTCGGATAAATCGCCTCGCTGCGATACAGCTGCTGGTAGGCGCGCCGGATGCGCGGCTGGTGGCGGATGGTTTCCAGCGCAGGATGATCGGAAAACTGCAGCATGAAGCCCACCTTGCCCGGGTGCGCCCGGTACCAGGAAGCGCGGTCGTCCAGGCTGGCGCCCAGGTAGTCCCAGATCGCCGCCCGGGCCGCCTCGCATTCGGTGCTCGGCACGGCGCCGCGCAGCACCACATAACCGTTGCGCTCCCAGAATTGCAGGTCATCAAAGGACAGCACGTCGTCGACGATCTCAAACGCGTGGGCTGGCCGCGCGCGCGTGCGCGCCGTGATCCAGGCCAGAAAGGCGTCCAGCGACGGCCGCTGGTGGAACAGGAACTGCAGCGCATCGTCCATGAAGATGCCGCGCGCGTACAGCGCCCTGATTTCCTGCTGATGCCGCGCCGGCGTGGCAGCCCCGGTGTTATCGCCGGCCGGTCCGGCGCTGCGCTGCCACAGGCTGCGCAGCAATGGCATATCGTCCGTCACGGCCTCACCATCATGATGCGCGCAGCCGGCGCCACAAGGTGGTACGGCTGATGCCCAGGTGTTGCGCCGCAGCGTCGCGCCGGCCGCCAAAGCGCGCCAGCACTTCGGCCGCGTTTTCTGCCGGCGCGGGCAGGCTGGCCGCCGGCAGGGAGGGCAGGCCGGGTACGCTGTCGTGCGCGCCCAGCTCGGGGGCGCACGACAGCATGAAGGCGGGCGTCAGCGCCTGCAGCGGTTCGGCCGCCAGGAACAGCGCCAGCCGCTCGCTCAGGTTGCGCAGTTCGCGCACATTGCCGGGCCAGCCGTAGCGGCGCAGCAGCGGCGCGCAGGCGAGGATCTGCGCATGCAGGTTCGGCTGCGGCCGCGCGCCCAGCGCCGCCAGCGCCTGTTTCAGCGACCATTCAGTGAGGCCGACGATGTCCTCGCTGCGTTCGCGCAGTGCCGGCAGCCGCAGGCGCAGCACGGCCAGGCGGTAGAACAGGTCGGCCCTGAAGCGGCCTTCGCGGATGCGCTGCTCGAGGTCGCAGTGGGTGGCGCTGATGATGCGCACCTGAATCGGGATTGGCCGCGTGCCGCCCACGCGCACCACTTCGCGCTCTTCCAGCACGCGCAGCAAGCGCGTTTGCAGTGCCAGCGGCATTTCGCCGATTTCGTCCAGGAACAGCGTGCCGTGGTTGGCCGCTTCGAACAGGCCCGCGTGGCCGCCGCGGCGCGCGCCGGTAAAGGCGCCGTCTTCATGGCCGAACAGTTCCGATTCCAGCAGCGACTCGGCGATGGCGCCGCAATTGATGGCGACAAACGGCCGGTTGGCGCCCAGGCTGCGCGGGCTTTCGCGGTGGATCGCCTGCGCCACCAGTTCCTTGCCGCTGCCGGTCTCGCCCTGGATCAGCACCGTCGCCGGCGACCTGCCGAACAGCAGTACCGACTGGCGCAGCGCTTCCATCGCGACCGACTCGCCGCGCAGGTCGTGCAGGCCGTGGCGCGCGCGCTGCGCTTCGGCGCCGCTGGCGCGCTTGCCGCGGCTCGCTTCGAGCTGGGTCAGGCGCGCCAGTTCCAGCGCATCGTCGAAGGCGCGCCGGATCGCCGTGGCCGAATACACGAAGACCGCTGCCAGCCCGGCTTCCTCGGCCAGGTCGGTTACCAGGCCGGCGCCGACGATCGCCTTGATGCCGGCGGCCTTGAGTTCATTGATCTGCGCGCGCGCGTCTTCTTCGGTGGCATAGGTGCGCTGTGCGATGCGAAAGCCGAAGGTGGCGGCAAATTCGGCCAGTTCCGGCATCGGATCCTGGTAGGTCACCACGCCGATGTGCGGCGAGATGCGCCGCGCGCGCGCCAGCGCCTGCATCACGTCGTAGCCGCTGGCCTTGGCGATGATGACTGGCACCGACAGCCGGCCTTTCAGGTAGGCGCCGTTGGAGCCGGCCGCGATCACGGCGTCGCAGCGCTCGACGGCCATGCGCTCGCGGATATGGCGCACGGCGTCGTCGAAGCCCAGGTTGATCGGTTCGATGGTGGCCAGGTCGTCGTATTCGAGCGTGATGTCGCGGAACAGGTCGAACAGGCGCGACACCGAGACGGTCCAGATGACGGGCTTGTCGCGGTGATCGAGCATGGGCAGGGAAGGGCGGCGCATGGGGCGATTGTAAATCATTTGTTTCAGCGGCTGGCAATGAAACCATCTTGCAACAATAGTGAAACCGGCAAGTGGTCTGTTGTATGGCGTGGACGTGCACCAACTTGGCAACCGCGATGGTGCGCAAGATGAAAAAATGCACGCAAACTGGTTTATGATCTGTCAGCATTCTTGTTGCCTGAATGCATATTCTTGCTGTCCATTTAACCTTGGTATCCATGAACCGCGTTCCGACCAGTCCTGATTTCATTGCCGAGGCCCTGCAGCTGATCGCCTTGCCCGCCTGCGCCTGCGACGCATGCGGCATGGTGGTGGCCGCCAACGGCGCGCTGGCCGACCTGCTGGGCATGGATCTGTCGGGCCGGCTGCTGGCCGATTGCTTCAGCGACGCCTGGCGCGCCTCGAGCACCAGCCTGCTGCGCGCCGCGCTGGGTCCGGCGGGGCGCGAGCGCCAGTGGGAAAGCTGTCTGCAGGGCGCCGATGCGCCCATCGCGGTGCAGGTCTGGGCCAAGCCGCTGCAGGTGGCCGGCGGTGCGGGGCTGGCCGGCGCCACGCTGGTGTTTGCCGATATCAGCGTGCAGCAGCGCGACCAGCAGGCGCTGCGCAAGTCGCTGCTGGAACAGCAGGCGATCCTGGAAAGCGCCGCCGTCGGCATCCTGTTTTCGCGCGATGGCGTGATCGACGAGTGCAATATCCGCGCCGCCGAAATGCTTGGCTATGCGCGCCACCAGCTGACCGGCATGCCGGGCGCGGCGCTGTACCGCTCGCAGCTCGATTACGACGCGCTGGGCCAGCAAGCGGGGCCCTTGCTGTCGATCGGCCGCTCGTTCCGTACCGAGCTTGAATTGCGGCGCCGCGACGGCAGCCTGTTCTGGAGCCGCCTGCATGGCCGCGCCGTCGATCCGCTCAATACGCAGGACGGCACGGTGTGGATCGTCGAGGACATCAGCGACCACCGGCGCGACGAGGACCAGCTGCGCCGCGCCATGCTGGAAATGCAGGCGGTGATGGACAATGCGCCGCTGGCGATCGGCTTCCAGCGCGACAAGGCGATCCTGCGCTACAACCAGCGCTTTGCCGACTGCTTCGGTTTTGATGGCGACAGCGGCGTGGGCCTGCCGGTGGCCGAGCTGTATCCGACGCACGCGGCCTACGACAGCGTGGTGCGCCAGGCGGTGCCGCTGCTCAAGCAAGGTGCGCCGTTTCGCGGCGAGATGGAAATGCGCCGGCGCGACGGCAGCACCTTCTGGGCGCTGGCGTACGGCTATGTGATCCATGCCGAGCATCACGACGGGCGCACGCTGCAGGACACGATCTGGATTTTCGACGACCGCAGCGCGCAGAAGGCGGCCGAGGAAGCGATGCGCCGGCTGATGCTCGAGCAGCAGGCGATCCTCGACAATGCCTCGGTCGGCATCCTGTTCTCGCGTTCGCGCCTGGTCTTGCGCTGCAATCCGCGCTTTGCCGAGATGTTCGGCTACCCGCAGGACGAGATGACGGGCATGCCCGCCAGCGCGCTGTTCCCGTCGCCCGAAGCGTATGCCGCATTCGGCGCGCAGGCGTCGCCGCTGCTGGGGCAAGGCCTGCCCTACGAGCAGGACGAGACGCTGTTCCGGCGCCGCGACGGCAGCCTGTTCTGGTGCCGCATCCGCGCCAAGGCAGTCGACCAGCAGCACAGCGAACAGGGCACGATCTGGATCCTGGAAGACGTCAGCGCCAGCCGCCAGTCGCAGATGGAGGTGGCGGCCATCATGACCAACGCCTCGGTCAGCATCCTGTTTACCAAGAACCGCCTGATCACGCGCTACAACCTGGGCTTTGCCGAAATGTTCCGCTACCAGGGCGACGAGGCGCTGGGGCTGCCGGGCCGCGCGCTGTACCGCTCGCAGGATGCGTACGAGTTGCTGGGCGCATCGGCGTTTCCCTTCCTGTCGGTCGGCAAACCATTCCAGACCGAAGTGGAAATGCAGCGCAAGGATGGCAGCACTTTGTGGGCCCAGCTGATCGCCTACCTGGTCGATCCGGCCGACGTGGCCGCCGGCACCATCTGGATCATCGAGGACCGCACGGAAGCGAAGCGCGCGGAAGAGTCCTTGCGCAACGCGCTGCTGGAAAACCAGGCCATCCTCGACAGCGCCGTGCTGGGCATCTCGGTGGTGGAGAACGGCTTCAACCTGCACGCCAACAGCAAGATGGAAGAGCTGTTCGGCTATGGCCCGGGCGGCATCAACGGCCTGTCCGTGCAGGCCCTGTATCCGGACCTGGCGTCGTGGAAGGCGGCGCGCGGCGAAACGGCGCGCGACTTCGAGGCGGGCCGCGTGCACATGTCCGAGTACCAGCTGGTGCGCAAGGACGGCAGCCGTTTCTGGGCGCGCCTGTCGGGCCGTCCGTTCGACCTGGCGCACGCGCATGGCCGCTCGGTATGGCTGGTCGACGATGTGACGGCGCGCCGCGAGGCCGGCGAAGCGGTGCGCCGCGCGCGCGACGAACTCGAATTGCGGGTGCAGGAGCGCACCGCCGAACTGGCCGGCGCCAATGCGCTGCTGCAGGGCGAGATCGTCGAGCGGCGCCAGGCCGAGGCGCGCGTGCACCACATGGCCTACCACGACACGCTGACTGGCCTGCCCAACCGCGCGCTGCTGGCCGACCGGCTCGAACGCGCCATGCTGGCGTCGCAGCGCAGCAAGGGCAAGCTGGCCGTGATGTTCATCGACTTGGACCGCTTCAAGAACATCAACGATTCGCTCGGTCACATGACGGGCGACATCCTGCTCAAGGAAGTGGCCGGCCGGCTGTGCCGCGCGGTGCGCGCCAGCGATACGGTGGCGCGCCTGGGCGGTGATGAATTCGTGGTGCTGGTGCCGGGCATGCGCGGCGCCGGCGAGGCGGGCACGGTGGCCTGCAAGATCATCGAGTCATTGACGCCGGCGTTTCCGCTCGAAGGCCATGTGCTGCACATCACGCCGTCGATCGGCATCTGCCTGTACCCGGACGACGGCGACGATGTCGACGCGCTGATGCGCCATGCCGACGCGGCCATGTATCACGCCAAGGCGAATGGCCGCAACAACTACCAGTTCTTCACGCAGAAGATGAACCAGGCGGCGGCGATCCACTTCGACCTGGAAAGCAGCTTGCGCATGGCGTTGGCGCAGGACCAGTTCGAACTGTATTACCAGCCCGTGATCGACATCGCCACGCGCACGCTGCATGGCATGGAAGTGCTGCTGCGCTGGCGCCGGCCCGGCCATGGCCTGGTACTGCCGGACCGCTTCATCCCGATCCTGGAAGAGAACGGCATGATCGTGCCGGTCGGCGAATGGGTGATGCGCAAGGCGTGCGAGCAAAGCATGGCCTGGCTGCGCCAGGGCCTGCAGCCGGTGCCGCTGGCGGTGAATCTGTCGCCGCGCCAGTTCATGCATACGGGGCTGGTGGCGTCGATCGGCGCCATCATCGACGAAAGCGGCATCGCGCCAGGCTTGCTGGAGTTTGAAATCACCGAGACGGCGCTGATGCAGCAGGGCGAGCATACGCTGGAGATCCTGCGCCAGATCAATGCCATGGGACTGCGGCTGTCGATCGATGATTTCGGCACCGGCTATTCCAGCCTGGCCTACCTGAAGCGCTTTCCCGTCAAGAAAATCAAGATCGACCGCGCCTTCATCAAGGACCTGGAAACCAGCGCCGAAGACCGCGCCATCGTCTCGGCCATCATCGCGCTGGCCGACAGCCTGCAGCTGTCGACCGTGGCCGAAGGCGTGGAGACGGAGCAGCAGTTCGCGCTGCTGCAGGCGAAGGGCTGCCGCTATGCGCAGGGCTACCTGTTCTCGGCGCCGATGCCGGTGTCCAATGCGCAGGTATTGCTGGAGCGGCGCCGCGATTGATTAATCGATAGTCGCGACCACCGGGGCGTGATCGGATGGCTGTTCCCATTTGCGGGGCACGCGGTCGATCACGCAGGCGCTGCAGCGCGCGGCCAGTGCCGGCGACAGCAGGATGTGGTCGATGCGCAGGCCCTTGTTCAGGCGAAAGCCCAGCTGGCGGTAGTCCCACCAGCTGAACGATTTGTCGGCCTGCTCGAACAGGCGGAAGGAATCGGCCAGGCCGAGATCGAACAGGCGCTGCAGGGCGGCGCGTTCCTTGTCCGAGACCAGCACCTGGCCGGCCCAGGCAACCGGGTCGTGCACGTCGCGGTCGTCCGGCGCGATATTGTAGTCGCCCACCACGGCCAGCTGCGGATGCGCGGCCGCTTCCTCGGCCAGCCAGTCGTGCAGGGCGGCCAGCCAGCCCAGCTTGTATTCATATTTGTCCGAGTCGACGCTTTGGCCGTTCGGCACATAGGCGCACACCACGCGCATGCCACCGATGGTGGCGGCCAGGATGCGCTGCTGCGCATCCTCATAGCGCGGATTGTTCTTCACTACGTCTTCGACAGGCAATTTCGACAGGATGGCCACGCCGTTATAGGTTTTCTGGCCGCTGAACACTACCTGGTAGCCGGCCGCTTCGATCTCGGCGGCAGGAAACTTGTCATCCGTCAGTTTGGTCTCCTGCAGGCACAAGATGTCGACCGGGTTATCGGCCAGCCACTGCAGCACTTGCGGCAGGCGTACTTTCAGCGAGTTGACGTTCCAGGTGGCTAATTTCATGAGAGCAAGTCCTTAATGGGATGGGGCGATAGCGGCGAATCTTACCGCATGGTGGTGCATGGCGTGCCAAGCGCGTCCGCGACGGCCTGTGGTTTATTTGCCCTACGGGAAGATAAGGTTCAAAAAAGTATATATTTTTAACCAATCGTGACGCATGTTTGCAAGCTTTTTGTGTATCATTGTTCAAGCGCCATGGTTGATTTGCCATAATTGGCGAGTTTGGCATGGTGCTTGGCAACTGAAACATCATAAAGGTGTAAAGTTTCTCGCTAAAACACGACAAACACTACTAAAATGGCACATTGTGACAACCGAGTCATCGTTGTCGCGACCATGAAATGACATAATTGGAATTCACCGTGTGTGATTCTGAATTACATGAACATTGCGCCGCAGGCGGACCATATTGTCCGCTCCAGGCGCCGCTGGTCTTGCGTTATGACTGCAGTACCGTCCCGGTGCGATTGTTTTTCTGCATCAATAAATGGTACTATTTGGAAATATTGCAGTTTTAATAGTGAGACTTGCGCGTAGCATTTGCAAAGGAAGAAAATGCGAACTGCATTTGAAGCGTGGGCGCAGCGTGACGGCCACATTGTTCGGCGACGAGAAGACAAACCGGACGAGTATCTGATTTTTGAAACCCAACGCCGCTGGGTCATCTGGCAGGCTGCTCTGACTCATGGCAAGACGACGCCGAAACCGCGCGTCAGTGCTGCCGAAAAAGCCGCCAAGGCGCAGCGCGCACTGGAAATGTCGTCCGACGAGGCCGCCGTGCGCAACAAGGTGCTCAATGAAGTGCTCGACGCTTTCAGCAGCACTGACGGCGCCGCCGGCATGGAAGGCATCCTGAAAGTCATCCAGGGTCTGAAGCAGAAGCAGAAGATCCACGCTGGCGACAAGAGCGAAGATTCAACGGCTTGAGGAGACGGCGATGCGTTATCGGCACTACAAGGGCGGGATCTACGAACTGGTGTGCGAAGCCACGCTGGAAGCGGACCTGACTCCGATGATCGTCTACCGCGCCGCCGACGGCTCGATCTGGACCCGGCCGAAAGACGTGTTCTTTCAGCTGATCGAGGTCGAGGGCGTCATGGTGCAGCGATTTGCCCCCATTAACTGATGGCCGTGCCTGCACGTGCCCAGGAAACCTTCATGTATAGAATGCTGGCCTCGGCCACGCTGCTCGGCCTTGCCTGCGCTGCCGCGCAGGCTGAAACCGTCGGCTCGGTCGATACCGTTTTCAAGCTGATCGGCCCCGATCACAAGATCGTGGTCGAAGCCTATGACGACCCGCGCGTCACCGGCGTCAGTTGCTATCTGTCGCGCGCCAAGACGGGCGGCATCAAGGGCGCCGTCGGCCTGGCCGAAGACAAGGCCGATGCCTCGGTGGCCTGCCGCCAGGTGGGGCCGCTGCAATTCAACGGCAAGCTGCCGCGCCAGGAAGAAGTGTTCAGCGAGCGCGCCTCGATCTTCTTCAAGCACGTGCGCGTGGTGCGCATGGTCGACCCCAAGCGCAATGCGCTGATCTACCTGGTGTATTCCGACCGCCTGATCGACGGCAGTCCGAAAAACAGCGTGACCGCCGTGCCGGTGCCGGCCGGCCAGCCGATTCCGCTGCGTTAAGCGCACCGCAAGCGAACCCGCCATGCGCCGTCCCCTCGCTGCTCTCATGCTTCTTGGTGGCCTGGCCGGCTGCGCCACCATGACCGGTTCGACCGAGCAGATGGTGCTGGTGCAGACCATCCTCGACAACCGTCAACTGACAGGCGCCGGCTGCATCCTGTCCAACGACATGGGCAAGTGGTTCGTCACCACGCCGGGGCGCATCATGATCCGCAAGAGCCAGGCGCCGCTCAAGGTCGACTGCAGGAAAAGCGGCTCGCCGGCCGTCGTGATGGACAATCAATTTGACGCCACCGTCAATGGCGGCAGCGCCTGGAGCAATGCCATCTTCACGCTCGGCGTCGGCTACTTCGTCGACCGCGACACGGGCGCTGCCTACGACTATCCCTCGACGCTGACCATTGTCATGCAGGACCCGGCGCGCATGCCCAGGCCTGCACCTGCTGCCGCAGCAGCAGCGCCGGTGTCCACGCCGGCACCTGCGCAGCCGGCCGTCGTCGCGCCGCAGCCTGCCGTGCCTGCGCCGGCAAAACCGGCGCCGTTGCCGATTCCCGATCCCGTCGTCTATTAATTCACCCTCACGCATGAAAAAACCCGCCAGGGTCGATGACCGTGGCGGGTTTTTTTGTATTTAACCCCGGCATGTCGACGCCGGGTTGAACATATCAAATTACTGCACGCGATTGAGCAGGAACGTCGACAGCAGCGGCACAGGACGGCCGGTCGCGCCTTTTGCCGCGCCCGATTTCCATGCAGTGCCGGCGATATCGAGGTGGGCCCAGGTGTATTTCTTGGTGAAGTTTTCCAGGAAGGCTGCGGCCGTGACGGCGCCGCCGCCTGGCGAGCCGATGTTGCCCAGGTCGGCAAAGTTCGACTTCAGCTGCTCGTTGTAGGCTTCCTCGATCGGCATGCGCCATGCGGTGTCGCTGGCCTGCTTGCCGGCGGCCAGCAGCTCGTTGGCCAGCTGGTCGTGGGCCGCGTCCGAGCGCGTGAACAGACCGGTGTTGTGGTGGCCCAGCGCGATCACGCAGGCGCCCGTCAGGGTGGCGATGTCGACCACCACCGCCGGCTTGAAGCGCTCGGCGTAGGTCAGCGCATCGCACAGCACCAGGCGGCCTTCGGCGTCGGTGTTGAGGATCTCGATCGTCAGGCCGTTCATCGACGTGACGATGTCGCCCGGCTTGGTGGCGCGGCCCGACGGCATGTTTTCGCAGGCGGCGATCACGCCAATCACGTTCAGCTTCAGGTTCATTTCGCCGATGGCGCGGAAGGTGCCCAGTACAGAAGCGGCGCCGCACATGTCGTACTTCATTTCATCCATGCCAGGACCGGCCTTGAGCGAAATGCCGCCCGTGTCGAACGTGATGCCCTTGCCGACCAGCACCACCGGTGCATCCTTGGCCTTGCCGCCCATGTGTTTCAGGACGATGAATTTCGGCGGCTGCTCGCTGCCGTTGGTGACCGACAGGAAGCTGCCCATTTTCAGCGCTTCGAGCTGTTTGCGGTCCAGTACTTCGACTTCAAACTTGTAATCCTTGGCCAGTTGCTTGGCAGTGTTGGCCAGGTAGGTCGGGTTGGCGATATTGGCCGGCAGGTCGCCCAGGTTGCGGGTGAAGTTCGAGCCGTTGGCAATCGCGATGGCCTGTGCCAGCGCGCCACGCGTGGCGGCGGTGGCCGGCGCCGACAGGACGATCTTGCGCACGCCGGCAGGGGCCGGATCTTTTTTGCTTTTTTGCGAGTCGCAGCGGTATTGCCCGTCATGTGCTGCCTGCACCACGCAGCGGATGGCCCAATTTACATCGCGCTCTTTCACATCACCCAGTGGTAATGCGATAATGGCGTCCGCCGCGCCCAGCGCGCCGAAAGCCTTCAATGCAGCCTGCACGCCGGTAGCGAAGCTTTTCTCGCTGACGGTTTCTTCGCTGCCCATGCCGACCAGCAGCACGCGCTCGGCGGTGACGCCATCAACGCCGCGCAGCAGCAGGGTGCTGCCAGGCTTGCCGGTGATGTCGCCGGACTTCAGCGCAGCCGAAATGGCACCCTTGCTGTCCAGCGATTGTGCCGCTGGCGACAGTTTTTTGTTTTCGAATACCGCAACCGCGATGCATCCGCTTTTGGCCGTGCCGAGGGTGCTCTTGGTATCGAATGCTTTTATGCTAAAGTCCATTTGGTTCTCCGTTTTCATTTACTAGTAACGTGTTACTCAACTAACTGACCCGAATTATAAACTCCGAATGATCTTTCAACGTGCCCTTCGACGTGAATTGGCTAGTGCCGCCGGGGCCACCTTCACTGTTTTATTCAGCATCCTGCTTACCTGGATGCTGATTGGTATCCTGGGCAAGGCCGCAGGCGGCAAGGTCGCGTCGGCCGACGTGATGTCGCTGATGCTGTTTTCCTCGCTGATGCAGCTGCCCACCATCCTCATACTCACCGGCTTCATCTCGGTGCTGATGGTCGTCACGCGCAGCTACAAGGAATCCGAAATGGTGGTGTGGTTCGCCTCGGGCCTGAGCCTGTCGCGCTGGATCGCCCCCGTGCTCAGCTTCGGCCTGCCGCTGGTGATCGCCATCGGCGCCCTGAGCCTGTACGCCACGCCATGGGCGCAGCAGAAAAGCGACGCCTACGTGGCGCGCTTCGAGAAGCGCGAAGACCTGCAGAAAGTCACGCCCGGCCAGTTCCGCGAATCGGCCGGCAGCAACCGCATCTTCTTTGTCGAAGGCGTCAGCGGCGAAAAGAACGTGGTGCAGAACGTGTTCGTCAATACGGTCGATGCCAAGGGCACGGCGGTGGTGGTGGTCGCCAAGGAAGGCGTGATCAATACCGACGCCAATGGCAGCCGCTTCCTGGTGCTGAAAAGCGGACGGCGCTACCAGGGCATTCCGACCCAGGCCGACTTCCAGACCATGGAATTCGAACAGTACATCATGCGCATCGAGAGCAAGCAGCAGGAACTGGGCGCGGACCTGGGCGTGCGCGCCATGAGCACCATGGCGCTGATCGAAGCGAACAACCAGTTCACCATGGCCGAACTGATGTGGCGTGTCAGTGCGCCGCTGATCGGCCTGCTGCTGATCCTGCTGGCCATTCCGCTGGGCTTTGTCAATCCGCGCGCCGGCAGCTCGGCCAACCTGATCGTGGCGCTCTTGATCTTCTTCAGCTACAGCAACCTGACCAAGGTGATCGAGGCAAGCGTCAAGCAGGGCCGCCTGAGCTTCGGCATGGCCTGGTGGCCGCTGCATCTGCTGGCGCTGCTGGCCGTGGTGGCGCTGTTCGCCTGGCGCCTGAACGTGAATCACCGCTTTCATCCGCTGGTCCTGCTGGCGTCCTTCAAGCGCGCGCGCCGCGCCGGCAACACAAGTAAAGCGGTACCGAAATGAAGATTTTACAGCGCTATTTTGCGGTCTCGATATTCCAGGCGGTGTTCTTCGTGCTGCTTGCCTTTCTGGCGCTGCAGGCCTTTATCGACCTGACGGGCGAGCTGCCGAAAGTGGGCCGCAACGGCTACACCATCCAGTACGCCTTTTTTTATGTGCTGGTGCTGGTGCCGGGCCACGTGTATGAAGTGATGCCGATCGCCGCGCTGATCGGCACCATCTACACGATGGCGCAGTTCGCGGCCAGTTCCGAATTCACCATCATGCGCGCGTCGAGCATGTCGACCGGCATGGCGGCCGGCTTTTTGCTGCGCATCGGCCTGGTATTCGTCGTGATTACCTTTCTGTTCGGTGAATTCGTCACGCCGTACACGGAACCGCTGGCCGAACGGTTGAAACTGACCTCGCGCGGCACCTCGGTGTCGAGCGAATTCCGCTCGGGCCTGTGGACCAAGGACATGATCAAGAGCGACGGCCTGAGCGGCACGGTGACCGGCTCGCGCTTTTTCAACGTGGGCGAAGCGCGTCCCGACGGCCAGCTGAAAAACGTCAAGCTGTACGAGTTCGATACCAGCATGCGCCTGCGTACGATGACGGTGGCGGCCAGTGCCGTCTACCAGGGCAACAACGTCTGGCGCCTGTCGGACGTGACGGAGACGGCGTTCTCGAACAGCGCCGCCACCATGCCCGGCTACGAGCCGAAGCTGCAGAACTACTATAACCAGGAAACAAGCCTGGTGCGCACGGTGAAAAGCGCCACCAAGGACATGGTGTCGGAAGTGACGCCGAAGATCCTGACGGTGTCGGCGTCGGACCCGGAGCGCATGTCGGCCAGCGAACTGGCGGTCTACACGCGCCACCTGGCCGAGAACAAGCAGGAGACCGAGCGCTTCCGGATCGCCTTCTGGAAAAAACTGATCGATCCGCTGGCCATCTTCGTGCTGATGGCGCTGGCGCTGCCGTTCGCCTACATGCATACGCGCAGCGGCGGCGTGAGCCTGAAGATTTTCATCGGCATCATGATTGGCGTGAGCTTCATGCTGGTCAACACGCTGTTTTCGCACGTGGGGCTGCTCAGTACCTGGCCAGCCTTCCTGACTGCCGTGGCGCCGAGCGTGCTGTATCTGTTTGCGGCCCTGATCATGCTGTGGTGGGTGGAGCGACACTGATGACCAATACAACTATCCGGCAGGCCCTGATCCTGTTTGCGCACGGCGCGCGCGCCGCCTCGTGGGCCGCGCCGTTCGAGCGCCTGCGCGAGCTGACCCAGGCGCGCATGCCCGACGCCACCGTCCATCTCGCGTTCCTGGAACTGATGTCGCCGCGCCTGCCCGAGCTGGTGCAGTTGCTGCTGGCCGATCTGCCCGAGGGCGCCGTGCTCGACGCCACCGTGGTGCCGGTGTTCCTGGGGCAGGGCGGCCATGTGTTGCGCGACCTGCCGCTGCTGCTCGACGAACTGCGCCAGGCGCATCCGCAACTGCGGCTGAAAGTGGTCGAGGCGGTCGGCGAAAACCCCAGCGTGCTGGCGGCGATTGCCGACTACTGCGTGGCCGCACCCGGCCAGTCTTGAGCGGCCCGGTCGATATCGTCTACCTGTGGGTGGACGGGGCGGATGCTGCCTGGCGTGCGCGCCACCGCGCCGCGTATGACGCCTGGGCGGCGAAGCATCCTGGCCAGCTGGCGCTGCACGGCAACGTGGCGGGCCGCTACCGCGACAATGGCGAACTGCGCTACAACCTGCGCGCGCTGGAACGCTTCTTCCCCGAGCATGGCCATGTCTATCTGGTGACCGACCGCCAGGTGCCCGGCTGGCTGCGCGCGTCGCACCGCCTCACAGTCATCGATCACCGCCAGCTGATGCCGGCCTGCACGCTGCCCGTGTTCGACTCGGCCCATATCGAATCGTATCTGCACCATATTCCCGGTCTCGCCGAGCGCTTCCTGTATCTCAATGACGATGTGTTCCTGGGCCAGCGATTCGATATCGATCACTGGTTTGGCGGCGGCCTGCGCGTGTATCTGGAAGAGGCGGTGGTGGACCTGCCGGCGCAGTTGCGCCCCGATGTCGCCGCACCCGTCAATTGCGCCGTGCTGGCGCGCGACTGGCTGGCGGCGCGCGATCCTGGCTACCGCCACGAACCGCGCCTGCATGCGCATGCGCCGCGGCCGATGCTGGTCAGTGCCATGCAGGCGCTGGAACAGCAGGCGCCGGCATTGTTCGCGCAGGTGCGCTCCACCGTCTTTCGTTCCTGGCGCGCGCCGGCGCTGCTGCCGGACCTGGCGCCGCGCTGGATGGTGGCGCAGGGCCTGGCGCGCAGCGAAGTGCTCGATCCGCTGCATATCGCCAGCGGAGATCAGGATGCGGCCATGCGGCTGGCGCAGCTGCGCGCACAGTTCGGCACGCTGCCGTTTTTCTGCATTAACGATACCTGCGACGATGCGGACGGGGACGATCCGCGCCTGGCGCGGGTAGCGGCGACGCTGCAGCAGTTGCTGCCGCAGCCATCGCGCTTTGAAGACGATCTCAGCGTGCTTTTGGAAAGCGCAGCTTGATGCGCGCGGCCGCTGTGGTGTCGGCCAGGGCGGCCAGGAACAGCAGCAGATAGCCGTCCAGTTCAAACACTTCTTCCAGCAGCTCCGAATAGATTTCCGGCAGCGAGTGGATCACCTTCTTGTCGAACGGCCAGCCGGCTACCATGAACAGGCCGCCGACCAGCGTGATGATGGTCACGCGCATGCCGAAGATGGCGCGCACGTTGGCGAACACGAGGCGCGCGCGCGGCGCAAAAAATACCAGCAGGCGCAGCAGCACCAGCAGTTCCAGCAGGCGCAGGGTTTTTTCCAGCACGGTCCAGGCATATGCTTCGCCCATTTCGCGAATTTCGAGTTCGCGCAGCAAGAAGCCGAACATCAGCGCCGACAGCCCGGCATGGATCAGGAAGCGCAGCGAGTCGCGGTCCGGTTCGGTCCAGGCCTTTTGCCCATGCACCACGCAGGCCAGCGCCAGGAACAGCGCCTGCAGCCATTCGAGCAGATGGTTTTCATTGTCGATGGCGGGAAACACCAGCCACAGGCCGATCTGGCCCAGCGAGACGAGGACGATGGTGGCAATCAGGGCGCCATTGCTGCGGCTGAGCGAATGCAGCGATTCGCGCAAGGAAGAAAAATTCATCAGTGATAACAGGGTAGAGAGTGCTGAGGCGGCGCGGTATTGCGGCGTGAGCATCCTACCATGTTTTGCGCATGATCAATAGTTACTGACTTTAAAGTCGGTAAAGGCCGAGGTGTCCTGCGCCTGGCTGCTGCGCATGGCCATCGCCTCGCCCAGCATCACCAGCACCGGTCCCTGCTTGTCGCCCAGGCCCAGCGCCAGTTGCGACAAGGTCATGCGCACGATGCGCTGTTCCGGACGGCTGCAGTTTTCAATCACCACCACCGGCGTATCGACCGGGCGTCCCTGCGCCAGCAAGCGCTGCGCGGTGGCGATCGCTTCGCGTCCGCCCATGTATTGCACCAGGGTGTCACAGTCGGGTACCGCCGTCTGTTCGGACTCGCCTGGCGCCGTGCTGGAGGTAAAGAACGCCACGCTGCGCGACACGCCGCGCTTGGTCAACGGCTGCTGCGTGGCGGCGGCGGCGGCCAGCGCGGTGGTAATGCCCGGCACGACTTCGACTTCGATGCCCGCTTCTTCCAGCGCGCGCAGTTCTTCATCGGCGCGGCCAAACAGCATCGGGTCGCCGCCTTTCAGGCGCACCACCACGGCGTATTTCTGCGCATGGTCGACCAGCTGCTTGTTGATGAACGCCTGCGCCGTCGACAGCTGGCCGCAGCGCTTGCCGACCAGGATTTTTTTCGCCTGCGGACACAGCTCCAGCATCTCGCCGGTGACCAGCGCATCGTGCAGCACCACATCGGCTTGGGCCAGCAGGCGCGCGCCGCGCAAGGTCATCAGGTCCTGCGCGCCGGGGCCGGCGCCGATCAGATAGACCTTGCCAGGGAGAGATGTGGAGTGGTTCATGCTGTTGCCTTCCTCAGTCGATCCGGATCATGCCGGCCGCGACGGTCTGGTGGGTGACTTCATCGATCAGGATAAACGCGCCGGTGGCGCGGATATCGGCATAAGCGTCTGCCGCCAATGGCTGCTGCACGGTCAGGCTGATGCGGGCGATGTCATTGAGCTTCAGGCCTTCGGCCGGATGGCGCTGCTGCGTATTGATGTCGAGTAGGGTGTTGATCGCCGTCACCTTGGCGGCCGTCTGTTTCGTGCCATGCTTGATCCAGTACTTGCGGCGCAGGTCGAGCGCGTCTTCCGACAGCCAGCACACGTCGGCCGTTACCTGTTTCAGCAAGGTGGCCGGACGGTCGCTGCCCGCCAGCAGGTCGCCGCGCGAGATGTCCAGGTATTCGTTCAGCAGCAGGGTCACCGACTGGCCCACCACGGCGCTCTGCAGCGAGCCGTCCAGGGTGATGATATCCTTGACGGTGGCGGTCTGGCCCGAAGGCTGCACCACCAGCGTGTCGCCGACGCTGACCTTGCCCGCCTCGATGCGGCCCATGTAGCCGCGGAAGTCGTTCGCTTCGTGGCCGTTGTGGCGCGCCACCAGCTGCACCGGGAAGCGGAACGGCGCGTCGTGCGATTCGTCGTAGACGGACAGCGATTCGAGCAGCTCGATCAGGGTCGGGCCCGTATACCAGCCCAGCTTGTCGCCGCGCTCGACCACGTTGTCGCCGGTCAGGGCCGACAACGGAATCGGCGTGATGTCCTTCAGCCCCAGCGACTGCGCGAATTCGCGGTAGGCGGCGACGATGCGGTTGTACACCGTCTCGTCGTAGCCAACCAGGTCCATCTTGTTGACGGCCACCACCACGTGCTCGATCTGCAGCAGGTGGGCAATCGTCGAATGGCGCTTGGTCTGGATCAAGAGTTCCACGCTGCCATCGTCGCCCAGTTTGACCTTCGACACGTCGATCAGAATGATGACGGCGTCGGCGGTCGAGGCACCGGTAACCATATTGCGCGTGTACTGCTCGTGGCCCGGCGTGTCGGCGATAATGAACTTGCGTTTCGGCGTGGCGAAATAGCGGTAGGCCACGTCGATCGTGATGCCTTGCTCGCGTTCGGCTTCCAGGCCGTCCGTCAGCAGCGACAGGTCGACCGTGTCGCCTACCGTGCGCTTGTGCTTGGAGCGCGACATGGCGTCGAGCTGGTCGGCAAAAATGCCCTTGCTGTCGAACAGCAGGCGGCCGATCAGCGTGCTCTTGCCGTCATCGACGGAACCGGCCGTGATAAAGCGCAGCATGCCGCGCTCCAGGCTGTCGGTGGAAGTGGTGTTCAAAACTGCTGCGTTCATCAGAAATACCCTGCTTTCTTGCGTTTTTCCATCGAGGCTTCGGAAGTCTGGTCGTCCATGCGGGTGGCGCCGCGCTCCGTGATTTGCGTGATTGCCGTTTCGGCGATGATGGCGTCCACCGTGGCCGCGTCCGACGAGACCGGGCAGGTGCACGAGATATCGCCGACAGTGCGAAAGCGCACCACCTGCGTTTCCACCGTCTCGCCGTCGCGCGGCGGCGTCAGGTCCGTCAACGGCACCAGCAGGCCATTGCGCGGAATCACCTGGCGCTCGTGCGCGAAATAGATCGGCGGCAGTTCCAGTTTTTCGCGGGCAATATACTGCCATACGTCCAGTTCGGTCCAGTTCGAGATCGGGAACACGCGCATGTTTTCACCGGGGTGCACGCGGGTGTTATACAGGTCCCACAGTTCCGGTCGCTGGGCTTTCGGGTCCCAGGCGCCGAATTCGTCGCGGAACGAAAAGATGCGTTCCTTGGCGCGGGCTTTTTCCTCATCGCGGCGGGCGCCGCCGATGCAGGCGTCAAAACCGTGTTCGGCAATGGTTTCCAGCAAGGTGACCGCTTGCGCGGCATTGCGCGAGTCGGTGGCCGGATTGCGCAGGCGCACCGTGCCGCGCTTGATCGAATCCTCGACCGAGCCGACGATCAGGCGCTCGCCCAGCTCCGCCACTTTCTTGTCGCGGAAGGTAATGACTTCCGGGAAATTGTGGCCCGTGTCGATATGCACCAGCGGGAACGGGAACTTGCCCGGGCGGAAGGCTTTTTCGGCCAGGCGCAGCAGGACCACGGAGTCCTTGCCGCCCGAAAACAGCAGGGCAGGGTTGGCCGATTCGGCCGCCACTTCGCGCATGATGTGGATCGCTTCCGACTCAAGGCTGTCGAGGTGGCGCTGGTTCAAAATATTGCTCATATTGGATGCTTTCTTGTTCTGTAGTGTCTTTGTATGTTCAGGCGGCCACGGATTTAATGCGGATCAACTTGCCGTCCACCATATGCAGGCCGCATTCCTTGGAGTCGGGGTTTTCCCACCACCAGCGGCCGGCCCGCACGTCTTCGCCCGGTTCGATGGCGCGCGTGCACGGCTGGCAGCCGATCGACGGATAGCCCTGGTCGTGCAGCGCGTTGTACGGTACGCCGTTGGCGCGGATATACGCCCAGACGTCTTCTTCCGACCAGTCGGCCAGCGGATTAAATTTCGTCATCGCATGCGCCACATCCTCTTCCTGCACGTGCAGTTCGGCGCGCGTGCTGGACTGGGCGCGGCGCTGGCCCGTGACCCAGGCCTTGTTGCCGGCCAGGGCGCGGCCCAGCGGTTCGACTTTGCGGATGCGGCAGCATTCGCGGCGCATCTCGACGCTGTCGTAGAACGCGTTCAGGCCGTTCTGCTGCACATACTGCTCGACCGCTTCCGGCTGCGGACGGTACAGGGTGATGTCGTGGTCGTAGTGCTGTCTGACTTTATCGAGTACATCCAGGGTTTCCTGGTGCAGCCGGCCGGTTTCCAGCGAGAAGATGCCGATTGGCAGCTTCGCTTTGAGGATCAGGTCGGTCAGCACCATGTCTTCGGCTGCCAGGCTGGAGGCGAACACGGCCGGCGAAAAATCCGCCGCGATGCGTGCCAGCGTTTGCTCGGTGGCGTCTATCAAAGTGGGAAGGTCGCTCATGGTTAGCCTTTGCGTCAGATGCCGGCCGCGTTGTCGAGGTCGGGATTCTGGCCTTCGCGGTGGTGCCGGCGGAACAGCGGCGACTTCTGGTCCCACGAGGCCTGGTAGGTTTCGGAGAAAACCGACAAGCCTTTCAGCGCGTCATGGATGCTGCGGTCCGGACGCGTGGCATAGGCATCGAAGCCAACGCGGTGCATCGAGAACAGCTGGTCGCGCAGCACGTCGCCGATCGCGCGCAGCTCGCCCTGGTAGCCGAGGCGGGCGCGCAGGTTGAAGGCGATCGAATAGCCGCGGCCGTCGGTAAATTTCGGAAAGTCGATGGCGATCACGGCCAGTTGCGCAATCACGTCGGCCAGTTCTTCCGGACGCTCGTCGCCGGCCAGCCAGACGCCGATATCGGGCAGGCGCGCTTGCAGGCTTTCGCGCTGGGCTTGCCATACGCTGAGGGGCACGATGGCCTTGCCTTCCGGTACCAGCATGGATTCCGGCGTGTCGCCCTCGTCCAGGCGCAGCAGGCCCCAGTCATTCGGTACGACGGCGGCGTTCTTGATGATTTCTTCGCGTACTTCAAACATATTCGTCTTCTCCGACCAGGTTGCCGACGGTGATCGGCGTTGCATATACATGTTCCTTGAATGGCGGCAAGCCCAGGCGCTGGGCCGTGTCGACAAAGCGTTCGCCGTCATGGCGTTCGCGCACGTACACGTGCAGCAGGCGGGCGATGACTTCGGGCATCTGCAGGGCGGAGAACGATGGGCCGATGATCTTGCCGATGGCGGCGTTGTTGCCCTGCGCGCCGCCGATCGACACCTGATACCATTCGCTGCCGTCTTTATCCACGCCCAGCACGCCGATGCTGCCCACGTGATGGTGGCCGCAGGCATTGATGCAGCCGGAAATGTTCAGTTCGATTTCGCCGATATCGTGCTGGAAATCGATATTGTCGAAACGCTCGGCAATCGCGGCCGCAATCGGCAGCGATTTCGCATTGGCCAGCGAGCAGAAGTCGCCGCCCGGGCAGCAGATCATGTCGGTCAGCAGGCCGATATTCGGCGTGGCCAGGCCATGCGCCTTGGCTTCCTGCCACAGCTTGAACAGTTTCGATTGCTCGACATCGGCCAGCACCAGGTTCTGCTCGTGCGTGACGCGCAGTTCGCCAAAGCTGTAGCGGTCGGCCAGGTCGGCCACGAAGTCGATCTGCTCGGCCGTCGCGTCGCCCGGCGGGACGCCGGTTTTCTTCAGTGACAGCACCACCGCCACGTAGCCGGGGCGCTGGTGCGGCTTGACGTTGCGCAGGATCCAGTTGGCGTAGGCCTTGTTGTCCGCGTGCTCGGCCGCATAGTCGATGTCGGCCAGCGCCAGGTAGGCAGGCGGATTGAAGAAGTCCGCCACGCGCTGCATTTCTTCCACCGTCAATGTTTCAGGACCATCCTTCAGGTCGACCCATTCCGCTTCCACCTGGCGGGTAAACTCTTCCACGCCGATGGCTTTGAGCAAAATCTTGATGCGGGCCTTGTATTTGTTGTCGCGGCGGCCGTGCAGGTTGTACACGCGCATGATGGCCTGTGTGTAGGTCAGCAGATGCTGCCATGGCAGAAATTCGCGCACCACGCTGCCCAGGATGGGCGTGCGGCCCATGCCGCCACCGGCCATCACCTTGAAGCCCACTTCGCCCGCTTCGTTGCGCACGGCGGTCAGGCCGATATCGTGCACGGCAATCGCGGCGCGGTCCTGCTCGGCGCCATTGATGGCAACCTTGAACTTGCGCGGCAGGGCGATGAACTCGGGATGGAAGGTGCTCCACTGGCGCAATACTTCCGCGTACGGACGCGGATCGATGATTTCATCGGCGGCGACGCCGGCAAACGGGTCCGATGTTGTATTTCGGATACAGTTACCCGAAGTCTGGATCGCGTGCATTTCCACCGAGGCCAGGTCGGTCAGGATGTCCGGCGTCTGTTCCAGCTCGACCCAGTTGAACTGGATGTTCTGGCGCGTGGTGAAGTGGCCATAGCCGCGGTCGTACTTGCGCGCGATATGGGCAAACATGCGCATCTGCTTCGACGACAGCAGGCCGTACGGCACGGCGATGCGCAGCATGTAGGCGTGGCGCTGCATGTACAGGCCGTTTTGCAGGCGCAGCGGAATGAATTCCTCTTCCGTCAATTCATTGGCGAGTCGGCGCGCAACCTGGTCGCGGTACTGCGCGATGCGTTCTTTGACGATAAGGTGGTCGTACTGATCGTAATGGTACATATCAAATCCTAAATAAGCCGGGGTGCTGGAAGATTGCCTGGGTGTTCTTTAATTAATAGATTAGCTTTACTGCCACGGTGGTCAAGGTCATCGCCAGCAGCACGCGCAAAAACTTTTCCGGGACCGAGCGCGCTACCCACGAGCCGAGCGTAATGCCGGGCAGGGAGCCGATCAGCAGCGAGATCAGCAGTTCCCAGTGAATGGAGCCGAGCCACCAGTGGCCCAGCGCGGCAATCGCGGTCAGCGGCACGGCGTAGGCAATATCGGTGCCGGCCACTTCTGCCGAGCTCATGCTTGGATAAAGCATGACCAGCAAGGTTGCGCCGATGGCGCCTGCGCCGATCGACGATACCGTCACCAGCACGCCCAGCACGGCGCCGGAGATAATGGTGGCGGCGGCAAGCTTGTTGCCTTGTAACTGTTTGTCAGGATGGGCGTGTATCCAGTTCAGCATGCGGCCCTTGAAGATCAAGGCTACCACAGTCAGCAACACCGAGCCGGCGATCGAATAGCGGATGATCTGGCCGATTTCGGGCGACAGCGTGCCAAACGACTTCAATGCCAGCGTCGCCACCACGGCGGCGGGCAGGGCGCCGATGCACAGGCGCTTGACGATATCCCAGCGCACGGTGCCGCGCACGCGGTGCGTCAGGGTGCCGGCACTCTTGGTGATCGAGGCAAACGCCAGGTCGGTTCCTACTGCAACTGAGGGCGAAACGCCAAACAGCAAGGTTAACAGCGGAGTCATCAGCGAGCCGCCACCGACACCGGTCATGCCGACCAGTAAACCTACGGCAAATCCTGAGACTATATAAGACAAAGTCATGCTTGCACCCCCAAAGTACCCGCAATAGTAATAAACTTAGTGTTTATTCCAAACTACTAAGTACGCATTTGCTTATATGCGATATGCGTATAAGCATGAATGTAAAATCATCGGTGGGGCGGAGGCGCGGCACATCTCTAGGGCAAAACCAGCAATGAATCTCCATCAACTGCGCTTCGTGCGCGAAGCCGTCCGGCAGAACTACAACCTGACGGACGCGGCCAAAGCCTTGTTCACTTCGCAACCGGGCGTCTCGAAAGCCATCATCGAGCTGGAAGAAGAGCTGGGCGTCGACATTTTCACGCGCCATGGCAAGCGCATCCGCGGCCTGACGGAGCCGGGCCGGCTGGTGCTCGAATCGGTCGAGCTGGTGATGCAGGAAATCGACAGCATGAAGCGCATCGGCAAGGAGTACGCGGCGCAGGACAGCGGCAGTTTTACCATTGCCACCACGCATACGCAGGCGCGCTACACCTTGCCCAAGGTGGTGCAGGCCTTCATGCTGAAGTTTCCCAAGGTGCGCTTATCCTTGTTGCAGGGCAACCCGCGCCAGATCGCCGAGATGGTGCAGCGCGACCAGGCCGACCTGGCGATCGCCACCGAATCGATCGCCGCCATCGACGGCCTGATCACCTTGCCCTGCTATCAGTGGGAACATGTGGTGGTGGTGCCGGTCGACCATCCGCTGCTCAAATCGAAGTCGGTGACGCTGGAAGAAATCGCTGCGTTTCCCCTGATTACCTATGACAGCGCATTTGCCGGACGCAACAAGATCGACCACGCTTTCGTGCTGCGCGGCCTGAAACCGGACATCCTGCTCGAAGCCATCGACGCGGACGTGATCAAGACTTATGTCGAGTTGGGCATGGGGATTGGTATCATAGCGGGCATGGCCTTCGATGCCGAGCGCGACAAGGGCTTGCGCGCCATCCCTGTCGGCCACCTGTTCGGCATGAATGTGTCGCGCGTGGCCGTCAAGCAGGGCGCGTATCTGCGCAGCTACATTTACACCTTTATCGAGTTGCTGACCCCGACCCTGAACCGGAAACTGATCGAGCAGGCGATGAGCGGCGATAAAGAGCACTACGAACTATAACAATGCAGCACCCAGCCGGGCGAGTGCCCGGTTCCGACTAAATAAGAGAAGAAACATGATTACCGATCAGCTTGCCAAATATTACGCCACCATCGCGCAGCAGTACGAGCGCGTCTACGACAAGCCGGAACGCCAGGAAGACCTGGAAGTACTGCGCGACAAGGTCGCCGACGTGCTGGAAGGCCACACCGTGCTGGAACTGGCCTGCGGCACCGGCTACTGGACCGAAGTGATTGCCGAGACGGCCGACTCGGTGCTGGCCACCGACATCAACGACGAAATGCTGGCGCTGGCCCAGGCCCGCGGCCTGGACGACAACGTCACGTTCGCGAAAATGGACGCGTTCAAGCTGCCGGACGACCTGGCAGGCAAGTTCACGGCCGTGTTTGCCGGCTTCTGGTGGTCGCACGTCAAGCGTGAAGACCAGGACAAATACCTGAAGCAGCTGCGCAGCAAGCTGGGCAAGGACATCATGCTGGTGCTGATCGACAATTCCTACGTCGACGGCAGCAGCACTGTGATTGCCCGCACCGATCTGGAAGGCAACACCCACCAGTTCCGCACCACGGACGCGGGCGAGCGCTACGAAGTGCTGAAGAATTTCCCCTCGGACAGCCACCTGCGCAAGAAGTTCGCCCATTCGGCCCGCGAGATCCGCATGAAGCGCCTCGAATACTACTGGCTGCTGAGCTGCCGCCTGAAATAAGCATGACCGGGCAGGTCGGGGTAGGTCGGGTTAGCCCTCCGGGCGTAACCCGACAATCCTTGGGGCCTAACCCGACAATCACCGCCTTGCAGGCGGTTTTTTTTCGCCTTCAAATTTCTCTGCAGTAAATGATGCCAAAAAACAACAGATTGTCGATGTCATATTGTTGAAGCATTTGATGGGCATGATTCGGTTCAGCAGCTGAGCAGCACCAAATCTTGTCCAACCTAATGTAGAGAATCTCAAGTGAAAAAAATTACTCTGGCAGCATTGATCATCGCTTCTTTCGCAGCCGCTTCGGCGCAAGCGCAATCGAATGTCGTCGTCTACGGCGTAGTCGACCTGGGCCTGGCCAAGACCAGCGGTTCGTCGATGGTGGAACGTGAGAACCAGGCTTCGCGCATCGGTTTCAAGGGTACGGAAGATCTGGGCAATGGCCTGAAAGCCATTTTCAATCTGGAGAGTGAATTCAAGGCCGACACCGGCGCGCAAGCCACTGCCAATACCCTGTTCGATCGCCAGGCATGGGTCGGCCTGACCGGCAACTTCGGTACCGTCTACCTGGGCCGCACCAAGGACCTGCTGGACGGCACCCTGGCCCGCGTTGACCCGTTCAACACCTACGGCGTGATCGGCAAGATCAATGAGCCAGTCATGCGTGGCGGCCAATCGCCTAACGGCACGCTGGCCGTGCCGAGCGCTTCGGTCGTCGGCGCTTCGCGCGTCAGCAACGCCATCACCTACAACAGCCCGACCTTCAGCGGTTTCGTCCTGAGCGGCCAGGTCGTCGCCAGCGAAATCAAGGATGCCGACTCCGGTTACAGCGTGGTCGCCACCTATGACATGGGCCCAGCCAGCGCCCACGCCGGCTACCAGAAAAAAGTGCAGACGGTGGCCAACGCCGCTGCCGAGCCTACCCTGTGGCTGGTTGGCGGGGGTTACAAATTCGGTCCTGCCAAGGTCACGTTCGACTACTCGAAAGCCGATACCGACGTTGCCACCACCGGCGAATTCAAAAGCTTCCTGATCGGCCTGGCCTACGACATCGGTGGCGGCGCCATCAAGGCCAGCTACGTGAAACAGAAGCAGGACAGCCGTACCGTGAGCGGCAAGGAAACCGCCAAGGCTTTCGGCCTCGGCTACGACTACCCGCTGTCGAAACGTACTGCCGTGTACGTCTACGGTGGCCGCGACCAGTTCAGCGACAAGTCGATGTACCAGCTGGGCATGACCCACAAGTTCTAAGCACCAGCCGGGTCTGACTGTGCAGAAAGGCGCTCCACGGAGCGCCTTTTGTCGTCATGGCGGCGCCATCGCCTGCATCGGCAGCATGATGTCGATGCGGGTGCCGCCCAGTTCCGCATCCGCCCCGATCTGGATGGTGCCGTTCAGGCCCCATACCCGTTCGCGCATGCCCAGCAGGCCCAGCGAGGCCGCCTTTTCCAGGTCGCGGTCGGTAATGCCCTTGCCATCATCCTGGACCGTGATGGACAGCGTGGAGTCGATGCGGTGCAGGGCGATGGTGATGCGGCTCGCCCCGGCATGGCGGGCAATATTGGTCAGCGCTTCCTGCATGATGCGGTAGATGGCCGTGCTGAGCGCGTCGTCGAGCACCAGGTCGCCTTCATCGGCCATCAGTTCGAAATGCACGGCGTGGCGCAGCAGGAAATCGTGGCGCAGTTTTTGCAGCGCAAAATACAGTCCCCCTTCATCGAGCGCGCGCGGACGCAGGTTGCCGGCGATGCGGCGCAGCGAGGAAATCGCCGTCACCAGCAGGCTGTCCATGCCATGCAGCAGGCCGTGCAGTGGCGCCGTCGTGTCGGCATGCTGGCGCACCAGCGTCAGGTCGACGCGCAAGGTGGCCAGCAACTGGCCCAGGTCATCGTGCAGTTCGCGCGCGATATGCTTGCGCTCTTCCTCGCGGATGGTTTGCAGCGCACTCGACAGTTCACGCAGCTGCGAAAACGAGCGTGCCAGCTGCTCGTGTACCTGCTTGCGCGTACTGATGTCGCGCACGATGACCGTATCGGTGGCGTGGTCGTCATGCAGGCAGGCCGACAACGAACCTTCGAGCGGAAACATGGCGCCATCAAGGCGCCGGCCCATCAGGGTGGCGTCGGTGGCGCGCCGGCCTGTCAGCCGCAGTTGCTCGCCGATATCGACAGACGGGCCGAACGGCAAGTCGCCGTCCAGGCTGCGCAGATCGCGCAGGATGAAATGGCACAGCGGCATGCCGCGCATGGCGTGCGGCGTGCTGCCGAACAGGCTGGCGGCAGCGTCATTGGCGTGCACGATATTCTGTTCGCTGTCGATATGGAGCACGGCTTCATTTGCCGGCAAGGTCGCAGCTTGTCGGCTGGTAGTTTTAAACGGGCGCCACAGATACAAGGTGGCTGCCGCAGCCATGCCCAGTGGCAGCATGCGTAACAATCCGGATTTTGCGCGGTTGGGCATGGACGCTCCTTGCGAACGGCGTGACAACGGCGGGCAGGTGGAAAGCGGGCAGGACTTATGCAGCGTAAGCTGTTTGCGGGGTTGCCATTTGAGATGGCGCAGGGGAGCGGCAGACGGAGCACCGGCGGCAGGGCGCCGCCGGCATCAGGAACTTACATCTGCTTGAACAGGTGCAAAAAGCTGCGGCTCACTTCCAGCTTGTCGGTCTTGCCTTTGATCAGTACCAGATGGCGGCCGCGGATATCACGCGTCACGCCTTCGATGGCGTTTACATTGACCAGCGTGGCGCGGTGGATTTGCCAGAACAGCGAAGGATCGAGCTCTTCGGCCAGGTCGCGCACGGGCTTGCGGATCAGTGCTTCATATTTGGCCGTCTGCACGCAGGTATATTTCTCGTCCGAACGGAAGAACAGGATTTCCTCGACCGGGATCATGCGCAGGTCCTGGCCGATGCTGGCCTGTATCCATTGCAAATAGGTGGGCTTGGCCGTGATCTTTTCCGCCAGCTGCGACAGCATGGCCGTCACGCTGCTGTTGACGTCCAGCGCCGGCTTGCTCAGATGGGTCTTCAGGCGCTCGACCGTGATCAGCAGGCGTTCATGCTCGGGCGGTTTCAGTACATAGTCGACCGCGCCGCGCTCGAACGCTTCGACGGCGTGGCTGTCGTAGGCCGTGACGAACACGATGCGGCTCTTGTTGCCGATCACTTGCGCCGCTTCCATGCCCGTCTTGCCCGGCATGCGGATATCGAGGAAGGTAAAGTCGGGTTTCAGCTGCTCCACCAGCTCGATCGCTTCGTCGCCGTTCTTGGCTTCGCCGATGATTTCCAGTTCGGGCCACGCCTGGCCCAGGCGCAAGCGCAACTGGTCACGCATCAATCTTTCGTCGTCGGCAATAATAGCGGTAGGCATGGTCATCAAGTGTGAACTGGCGAACATTGATTATTCAATGAATTAGCGTTTTTATCAACTCCTCATTCACCTTATTTCGACAGTTGATATGGCACTTCAATTACCGCGCAAACACCGCTCGGCTTGTTTGGCGTAATGGTCAGACTGCCCTGGTCGCCATGCAGCAGTTTCAGCCGTTCGCGGATGGTCGGCAAGCCGAGTCCCGTGCCGTCGCTCGGTACGGCCCCAAAGCCCAGGCCGTCATCGGTGACGATCACGCGCAGCTTGCTGTGTGCCACTTCAGCCACGATGCGCAGGGTGCCGCCTTCCGGTTTCACCTCCAGGCCATGCTTGATGGCATTTTCCACCATCGATTGCAGCATCATCGGCGGAAAGGCGGCGCTGCGCAGCCCGTCGGGAATCTGGAAGTCCACCGTCAGCCGTTCCTCCATGCGCATCTTGAGCAGGTTCAGATAGGCTTGTACCATGTCCGCTTCGCGGCCAAGGTTGGTAATCAGCGCGTTGTCGCGCATTTGCGGCAGCACCGCGCGCAGATACTGGATCAGGCTGCGCTGCATCTTGGCCGCGCGCGGCGGATCGACCTGGATCAGGTGCTCGACGGAGGCGAGCGTGTTGAACAGGAAGTGCGGTTCCACCTGCGCCTGCATCATCTGCATTTTCGCTTCGCTGAGCTGGCGCTGCATCGAGGCCCGTTCGGCCGCCTCATTGGCCGTTACCGTTTCCGCTTCCGCCCGTTTCTTGCCGCCCACAAGGGCCTTCATCGCGAACAGGGCCAGTACCAGCAGCGACACAAAACTCTTGAACCAGGTCGATGCTTGCTGGTGGTAGCGCGAAACCTTTTGCTCTGCCGCGTCATCCACCGCTTCCTCGATGGCGTTCGACAGTTCCTCGCCAATTTGCGGCGGCAATTCGATATGAACTTCTTCGCCCGAAGCATTGGTGGTGACCGGATAGCTGGGCTTGGCTGGCGCTGCTGGCGTAGCCGGTGTGGCGGGCGTTGCCGGCGTGGCCGGTGCTGCTGGCTCGGCCGGCTCATCGGGCGTGGCATCGCTGCTTTCCGGTGTGGCGTCTGTTGGCGTTGCATCAGCGCTCGCCGCTTCCGTGCTGCGGCGGTTCTTGCTGTTGCGCGGATTGAAGTGGATGCCGGTATCGTCGATCAGGATATTCGTCTCGCCCGTGTTCTTGCTGGCCCGCTTGTGCGACTTGATCACGACTTCTTCGTCAGGGCTCGATGAAAACAATTCGTCCTGCAGGATCGAACCGGCAATCAGGGCCAGCGCGGCAAACAGGAAAAACTTCCACCAGGATAATTGGGTCACCCAGGTTGTGGTCGCGTCGAACGCCTTCTGCAGCCAGGCAAGAATGGTTTTCAGCAGTTGGGGCAGGCTGGAAATCGGTAACATGGGACGCTTTCTTGGCAATAAGTTAATCGACGCGGTGGGCAAGTGTAACTGATGATGTGCGTCAAAATCTGATGTTGCCACTGTGCCTGAAGGCAGGCAGGCGCACCAGCCGCATGCGACAGGCTGCATAAAAGAGCGGCTGAAGTGAGCAGCAGGCCGGGTAGGCGGTCAGCATGTTTTGTTGATCCGCGAAAATATGTATTGCAGACCTCGTGCCACTTTGCTATAGTTCGCCTCCCCGATGAGACGCAGTCAAATGCGGCAGTTGAGGATC